>VXZL01000156.1 GCA_009845505.1 Candidatus Poribacteria bacterium
GGTGAGAGGCGGCTATTTGGTATAATTCCTCCCATAATTCAATATAATGGCGAATAATAACCCGCCAGTCGTAGGTTTCAAGGACGTGTTGCCGTGCTTGCAATCCCATTTTTGATCGTAACGCCTCGTTCTCAATTAACAAAAACAGGGCATTTGCCATATATTGGACATCGAAACAAATAGACTGGCTTAAATAAAACTGATTGAAAAGCCACGGGGATATAGGGGCATAATCGCATATGGCACCGTCACATTCCATCCAGTACGTAGGGATGCGAAAGCCTGTTTTCTCATGGAGTACTGAAACGCTATACCCTTCCCAATCTGAACACACAACAGGTAATCCAGAAGACATTCCTTCCAAAACTGTTTGCCCGAATGTCTCTTGAATATTATCACTCGGTGAGACAAAAATATCAGCGGCAGAGAAGAGTAACGGAAAGTCAATCCGGGGACGGTCTGTCAGTGTAATCAAGTACTTTTCGATTCCCAGCTGCATAGCGAGGTCTGTGACCTTCTCGGCATAATTGTGCCTGCTATCATCGCCTGCCAAGACAAGTATAGCTTCATTTTTTGAACACTTTTCTAATGCAGTTTTGAAAGCTAAAAGTAGGGGACGTAAATCCATTTTGTCATAATGTGAAAAACGTCCAACCCAGAGCATGATGATTTTATTAAGTGGCAATCCAAACTGTTGTCTCAATGCTTTCTTGTCACGCGGACGATACGTTTGTGTATCTACTCCGAGCGGGATACTATCTAAGCGCCCTCTGTATTTTAAATTTAGCCCAAACTGTTCATACAATCGGGTCTGCAAATGATCAAAATGATTTTGCATCACACGGCGAGCAGGTTCTTCCAGACACACGATTGAGTCCCAAGGACAGGCACCAATGAGCAGATATGTCAAGAAATCAATTAACTGTCTGTGGTAACTAATGGTATGGGTAACTCCGGTAATTGGGAAATTTCTTTCACTCAATTGGTTACGCAGATAAATCATTGGGGCGATAACCGGCCCCCGAGGTCTATGGAACGCAATATAGTCATTTTGTTGTAGAGCATCCTCAAACTCGGTAGCCAAAAGGAGTTTGATGCGGGAATCGGGTTCAATTAAACCAAAAATCTCTTCTGCCTCACCTTCTTTTTGCATCTTATAACGATTTGGATCAAAAAGATGATATTCGTCAAAGTTGCCGTAACGTAGAAGGTTAGTCATAAACTGCTGCGTTGCAACTCCGGCTCCATAGATTCCGCGGCTAGAACCTTTTTGATAACCGAAGTCATTCATATTTACATCAGGTGGTAAGAATGTACCAAAGAGTCGCATAGGTTATCTCTTTCCGTTTTGATATTCTGTCTCCGATATGATTTATGAAACTAATTTTCTACTATAGGGCTGCTTTTATGAGGAATCATCAATCCTTGCTTGATACACCACATGATATGATAAGCAATATTTGGGACCAAGTTTTTAGTCTCCTCTGGATTCGATAATTGAATCAATGACTGTATGATCTCGGACAAACAGGTTACAGATCGTGCTAAATCAAGGATCGTGAGGATGATTGGCGGAAAAATTACTTCTTCCATCTCTTCATAAATGACAACATCTTGTGTTTCGAGGAGTGCCTGACCTTCAGGAGTAATATATAGGGGCGTATTTTCGTGAACGGTTTGAGAAATTGACGAAAGCAGTAAAGGTAGCCAACCGTCGTCACTTGTTTGATTTTCTGTTACACTCGTTTGAAGTTGTATTAGAGAACTTTCTTGACGCAAATTGGACCATAGGTGTTTATATTTCTCCACAATCTTTGTAGGATTATGATGTTCACATACATATTGCATTGCTGCTGCTCCAATAGTCTGACGCAAAGAGACATCCTCAATCAGTAAGACGAGAAACTCAATTATCTGTTGTACATTAATCACGATTCCCTGGGACACGATAAGGGCCTGGACACGATGAGGAGTAAAAGCAAAGCAATTCCTTAGTGCTTGATAACTTAAGGGCAAACATCCTTTTTTGACTTTAAAACCAGTTCTGCCATGATCAATATAGCCACTCTCATCATCATCGGTGGCGATGACCGGAATTCCTCTTGCCATTGCTTCAAGCACTTGAAGTCCATTGTCTGTATAAACTGTGTCAGAAGGCGAAATAAATATATCTGAGGCTGCGAGCAGGAGCAATCGGGCAGATTCACCTACATTCGGCAGGAACAAAACTTGACGACCTAACACCGAACTTTCAAGGAACTTCCGGGCTCCATCAAGGAAACCATATTCGTCGGACCCACTGACAATAAGTAGAATGTCTTCTTTGTTCTTTGCGATAGTTTGAAAGGCGCGAATGAGCGGAAATATGTCTGTACCACTGTTTAGATTGAAATCTACCGAACACAAAATGATCGTAATTTCTTCTGGAAGGCTAAGTAAATAGCGAGCATCTTGTTTTTTATCACTGTCAATCTGTTCAGGCTTTACGCCATGTGGAATTGTACGGATTTGTGGGGACGTACGCCCTTGCATTGCAGACTTCCTAAGTTGATTATGAACAGTTTCAATGAGTTTGTGGGTGGATGGTCTTGAACAAATCAAAGCATCGTTTTCCGACAACACACTGTATGTTGTCAATTGGGCATTCGACAAAAAAGGAAGTTCTACCTTGACAGTAATTGGATAGTTCTGTCCACTTAGGTGACGGAGAGAAACCAGATCAGATGCATTAGTATATCCAAAATCGTGCCAAATATCAACCTGAAACTCCTGAAAAAAATATGAGAGTTCCATTACATTTTTGACACTAAGGTTTTCAAAATCATAGGGAGGCGAGAGGACTACGCTAAATCTGATATTGGTTCGATAGTAATCTGGAGACATATCATGTAACCTTTTTAAGTTGAGCGCAATCTTATCGAAACTCCCCCTATCAGCACCGTTAACTCGGTACCTATCGTGCATCTCTTTAGGCCCATCAAGGCTGACCAGCAAATGAAAATCGTTGTCAATCCACATCCTACAGATTTCATCATTAATCAAGGTCGCGTTCGTTGTCATATTGTACTTAATAGGCTTACGACCAAAGATACCGTTGGCATACTCAACACACTCTTTAATGAGTGTAGCGTTCAGTAAGGGCTCGCCGCCGTAAAAAGAAATGCTGACGTAATCGCACAATATGGAATGTTGCTTCAAAAAATCAATAGCGCGCTGGGCTACGTCAAACTCCATAAATGTTGAATTATGTGCTCGTTGGAATTCATAGGTTCCTGAAAAACTGCAATAAGTACATCGAAGATTACATTGCTCTGTTACACCAAGGCAAAGCGAGCGAACATCTTCATCGTATAAATTCCTAAGAGATTGCTCATCAAGCGGATACAGGATTTCGCTCGGATGATTATTAGAGAACAAACCCTCATCACTGTTTGCGGCTTGAATTGTCTGAAAACCCTCACTAATTTCTTCAACAGTATACTGCGAACCATGTTTTTCAAACATCTCCTGAATAGAAATAACACCGAAGTCGTCAATGATGTCATATACGACAGGTGTCACCTGAATAATTCGATCGGTGTTGACATCATAAACATAGCTATGATTTTCTGTCTGGAACTTATGAATAAAAGGACGACGCAAATCTCGCTCCCTTTCACCA
>VXZL01000420.1 GCA_009845505.1 Candidatus Poribacteria bacterium
GTTCCAGATAGAAACCGCGCCTTTGTTGGGCTATATGGAAAACGTAACTTTGGCAGAAAAAGAAAATGCTTTCTGCCTATTAGATACAATTAGAAGGCAAAAAGGTTGCATAATTTTTTAAATGATAGTTGGTGGTTGGCAATCAGCAGTCGGTAGGACGGAAAATTGTCTGAATCAGGATTTATAGGATTCAAGGATTTGTAGGATTATAGCAGTCAGTGGTCAGCAAGAGTTGGGAATCAGAGTTGCCTCCTACGGGAACTGAAAATCTTGACTTTATCGTATTTTGAGGGTATAATTATTTAGAAAGATGTTCCACCCTCTATAGACTACCGCTTCATCGGAGCGGCGGTCTCTGTAATACACCCAACACAGGACATATTGAGATATGAAACATTCAGATGCGGATTTAAAAGAAGACCCTAACAGACCGTCCGACTTTATTCGTCAAGAGGTTGACAAGGACCTCAAAATAAACAGATATGACGGTCGGGTCCATACCCGATTCCCGCCAGAACCGAGCGGCTACCTTCATATCGGACACGCCAAGGCTATCTGTATCAGTTTTGGTATTGCCGAAGATTACGACGGACTTTACAATTTGCGGTTTGATGACAGCAATCCAATCACTGAAGAGAGCGAATACGTAGACGCGATTAAACGGGATGTACACTGGCTCGGATTTGATTGGAAAGACCGAGAGTATCACGCTTCAGACTATTTTGAAACGCTCTATGAGTATGCCGTCAAACTCATAGAAAAAGGAAAGGCTTACGTCTGCGATTTGACACCAGACGAGACGCGCGCCTATCGTGGTACCTTAGTCAAACCCGGCAAAGATAGTCCCTACCGCAACCGATCGGTTGCGGAAAATTTAGACTTGTTCCGTAAGATGCAGGACGGAGAGTTCCCTGATGGTTTCTGCACGCTTCGGGCAAAGATTGATATGACGAGTCCTAACCTGAATATGCGTGATCCTGTGATGTATCGTATCCTTCGGGCGCATCACCATCGACGTGGTAACAAGTGGTGTATCTATCCGACCTACGATTTCACGCATGGGCAGTCTGATTCGATTGAAGGTATAACGCATTCGTTGTGTGACGTCCAGTTTGAGGACCATCGTCCGCTCTACGACTGGTTTTTGGAATCCTTGGAGATTTATCAGCCTCGCCAGATTGAGTTCGCACGGCTGAACCTGACGTATACCGTGTTAGGCAAGCGGAAACTCAGAGTTCTCGTTGAAGAGGAACACGTCAGTGGGTGGGACGATCCGAGATTGCCTACACTCTCTGGGATGCGCCGTCGTGGGTATACGCCTGAATCTATCCGAGATTTTTGTAGTCGCATCGGTGTTTCAAAAGCCGATAATCTCATTGAGATATCGCAGCTTGAGTATTCCATTCGGAACGACCTGAATCAGCGCGCCCCACGCGTCATGGCTGTTCTCAATCCGGTTAAGGTGATTATTGATAACTACCCAGAGGGGCAGGTCGAAATGCTTGACGCTGAGAATAACCCCGAAGATGAGAGTGCTGGGACACGGGAAATTCCCTTCTCACGGGAGATTTACATTGAACGGGAAGATTTTATGGAGGATCCGCCTCGAAAATTCTTCAGGTTAGCACCGGGACGGGAAGTCCGGCTTAAACACGCTTATTATATCCAGTGTGAACGGGTCGTCAAAGATGAAAACACGGGTGAAATCGTTGAAATTCACTGTACTTATGATCCAGAAACACGTGGTGGCTGGTCCGAGGATGGACGCCGAGTCCGAGGGACATTGCATTGGGTTTCTGCTGAACATGCTGTGGATGCGGAGGTGCGTCTCTACGACTCACTCTTTACGGAGCGTGAACCCGAAAGTGCAGCAGGAGATGCTGACTGGATACAATTCCTGAATCCGAATTCTTTGGAGGTTTTGCACAACTGCAAAGTTGAACCGAGTCTCGTTGATGCGTCACCGGAAAGCCGGTATCAGTTTCTACGAATGGGTTATTTTTGCGTGGATCCAGATACAACGTCAGAGAAATTGGTATTCAATCGCACGGTACCGCTAAGGGATAGCTGGGCGAAAATTCAAAGGGGACAGAAATGAACGACACACCAAGCGGGACAACGGTTTCCGCTGTAAATGATCAGATCCGGGTTCGGATGGCACCGTCACCCACCGGCTACTTACACATCGGCGGGGCACGAACGGCTCTATTCAATTGGTTGTTTGCTAAACATCACAACGGCACGTTTATCCTCCGTATTGACGATACAGACGCAGCGCGTTCCACTGATGAATCTATGCACGAGATTTACGAGGCGTTAAAGTGGTTGGGTATCGGTTGGGACGAGCACTATGTCCAATCAGAGCGGAGAAGTGTCTATGACGGTTATGTCCAACGTCTACTTGAGAGCGGCAATGCATACCATTGTTACTGCACACCTGAAGAACTGGAGGCGATCCGTACACAGGCGCGTGCCGATAAGCAAGCGCGTTCCTACGACGGCAGATGCCAACATCTGACATCGGAAGCCGTCCAACGTTTTGTCGCCGAAGGCAGGAAACCGACCGTACGTATAAAGATGCCTGATAGACCTATTCGTGTTGACGACATCGTTCTCGGTTCACGGAATATCGATCCCGCTACCTTAGAAGATGAGGTGATTGTCCGTTCAAACGGGATGCCGAACTACAATCTCACCTCAATTATCGACGATGCCGAGATGCGGATAACCCATGTCATTCGGGGGACGGAGCATCTCAACAACACCCCGAAGCAGATTGCGATTGCGAATGCACTCGGTTTAAAGGTGCCCCAGTTTGCACATATTCCGCTCGTGCTGGATAGTGGTGGCAGGAAGATGAGCAAACGGCATCACGGCGACCTTGTCGCTGTTAACCGCTACCGTGAACACGGGTATCTACCTGCAGCGATGTTGAATTTCGTCGTTCGACTCGGTTGGTCTTATGACGATAAGCAGGAGATTTTCTCTGTTCAAGAGCTCATAGAGAAATTCGACCTTGCACGGATTGGAAAAAGTGGCAGTGTCTTTGATATTAAGAAACTGGAATGGCTCAACTCCCACTATATTAATCAACTTGATGTCGCAGGGCGGACGGATGCGGTGATCCCATTCTGGAAAGCAGAAGGTTTACTCAAGTCAACGGAGGATCGCGACTGGCTGGAGAGTATTGTGGAAGCAGTAGGAGAACGTCTCACAACCCTACGGGACATCATTCCACAGACCCGCTATTTCTTTACTGATGAATTTGAATACGACCCGAAAGCCGTCAAGAAGTGGTGGGGTGGTTCCGTTGAGAAGAAAGAGAAAACGCGCCAGATACTAACAAGTATCTCACAAATTTTGGAAGAAACGTCTACTTTTGACATAGAAACAGTTGAAGCAGCGATTTGGAAATACACGGATGAGCACGACATCAAACGCGTCGCGGCGATGCAAGCGTTGCGAATCGCACTGACAGGCACATCGTTCGGACCGAGTCTCTTTGATATTGTTGTCCTGCTGGGTAAAGACGAAGTTTTAAAGCGGATCCCAAAAGCGATAGCGTATCTATAAGTCAATGCGGAATCTCCAATGAAAATTGTTAGGCAAGATCGCCTTATTGAATTTGCCCAAAGACATCCTAACACGCGTCCGT
>VXZL01000658.1 GCA_009845505.1 Candidatus Poribacteria bacterium
GCAGAGGAAGAGTTGGAAACCCTCACTGCGCAAAAGGAAGAATTAACAGAGGAGCTGAAGCTGCTCCTAATTCCGAAAGATCCGAACGATGAAAAGAACGTTATCATCGAGATCCGGGCAGGGACTGGTGGGGAAGAGGCGAGCCTTTTTGCGGCTGAGTTATTTCGGATGTACACCCGATACGCCGAGCGTCAAAACTGGAAACTTGAGATTCTCAATTCAAATGCGACAGGGTTAAAAGGATTTAAAGAGATCATCTTCTCAATTGAAGGCGCAGAGGCATACAGCCAATTGAAATATGAGGGTGGCATTCACCGGGTCCAACGAATTCCGGCAACGGAAGCGAGTGGTCGTATCCACACCTCCGCTGTGACTGTAGCCGTCCTCCCAGAAGCAGAAGCCCTCGACTTGGAAATTGATGAAGCAACCGAATTGCGAATCAACACCTATCGTTCCTCGGGTCCCGGTGGGCAGAGCGTTAACACAACCGACTCGGCTATCCGGATTACACACATCCCAACGGGGTTGGTCGTAACGTGCCAAGATGAAAAATCTCAGCACAAAAACCGCTCCAAAGCGATGAAGATTCTCCGTGCCCGCCTCCAAGAACAAAAACAGGCTGAACTCAACAGTGAAAGATCGGAGACACGTCGGTCAATGGTCGGAACCGGGGACAGGAGCGAAAAGATTCGCACTTACAACTTCCCGCAATCTCGCGTCACGGATCATCGAATCCAATTCAGTACCTATCAATTAGATTCCGTCTTAGACGGGGACATACAGGAATTTATTGATCGGTTGACAACGGCTGACCAAGCAGAGAAGTTGAAAGAGACTTAATCCACGCCGACCAAGGAATCTTAAATCATGCCCAATAAGATATGGCGCGTGGTGGAGTTACTCGACTGGACAGCTGGATATTTTGAACAGCACAGTATCCCAACGCCAAGGTTAGATGCCGAAGTTCTGCTCGGACACCTATTAAATAAAGGTCGCTTACAACTCTACCTTGACTTCGACATGCCTGTCTTCCAAGAACACCTCACACCTTTTCGCAAACTGATCCAAAGGCGAATTGAGCATACACCTGTCAGCTATCTAACGAATCGAAAAGAGTTCCTATCTTTAGATTTTTACGTCGATGAACGGGTCTTGATTCCGAGACCCGAGACGGAACAACTCGTTGAAACAATCCTCGCAATAAAAACGGATACACCGCAGCGGGTGCTTGAAATCGGGACAGGTAGCGGCGTTATTGCTACGAGCCTTGCAGTACACGCGTCAGCGTGGGACATTGTTGCGACCGATATATCCGAACCCGCCCTTGCGGTCGCACAACAAAACGCCGAAACACATGCGTGCTCAGCACGGATTACGTTTATGTACGGGGACCTGTTTGAACCGATAAAGATGATAGCCCTCCCTGAAGAGCGACAATTCGATTGGATCGTTTGCAATCCGCCCTATATTAAAAACGTAGAACGGGGTAGCCTCAGTCCTGATGTCCGAGACTATGAACCTGAGATTGCCCTCTTTGCAGGCGACGACGGCCTTACTGTGATTCGGCGATTAATTACGGAAGCTCCGCAATACCTCGCACCGAATGGAAAGCTACTTTTTGAGATCGGAGACACACAGGCAGACCCTGTTCGCGCCCTCATCAATGCGGAACCCGCCTATTGCACATACGAACTTCTCAAAGACTATGCGGAAAAAGATCGCCTCGCCCTCGCCAGTGTATCATCAGCGCATGCCCCCGTGTAGAGCAATACCCGCAATTAAAAACGTGGAGATTTGAAGAATGAGCCAGTCAACCGGCTATGATGACTTACAAACCCATATCCGCCAACTGAAAACACCCGCAATCGAAACATGGGAAAATCAATACAGCGTCCGAGATTACACAATCGAGATTACCAATTTAGAGTTTACTGCGGTATGTCCTAAAACGGGGTTGCCGGATTTCGCGACGCTCTGCATCACTTACGTGCCGGACCGGGACTGTGTAGAATTGAAATCGTTGAAAGAGTACTTTCTTTTTTTTCGGGATATCGGTATTTTTCACGAACATGTAGTGAATAAGGTGCTTGAAGATTTTGTGGAAGCGTGTCATCCACGGAAGGCGGAAGTTATGGGTGATTTCAACATCCGCGGTGGTATCAAAACGGTTGTGCGGGCAAGTTATCAGAAACCGACACAAGAATAGGCGCGCTCTGGAAACGCGCCTACAAGTGTCTGGTTAAGTAGACCGACGCTATAAAATAGGGACGGAACGTCCTATCCGAGCGGATTCATAGATCGCATCGAAGATTTTTGCGACGTTCAGCGCCTCCTCTGCTGGCACTGGAGACGGTAAGCCCTCCCGAACTGCTTTGTGGAACGATTCAAATTCACTCGGCAAACCTGTGAGAAGTTTCGGCTTGTAATTCACCATCTCATCCTTTTTATCGCGGTAAATCTGAAGCGGTTCGTATGTCGCACCGGCTAAATCCCCCATGAAAAAAGTGCCGCCGATGTTCTCAATATGTGATGCCCATGCGGTTTCTAAGGTTATTGTCAACCCGCCTTCAAAATGGATTGTGCCCATTGCAAAATCCTCGACCTCGAATTCTTCAGGATTCCATTTACCCCACGGGTTGATAACATTCTTTCTATGCCCAAATTTTTTGGTTGCCATGCCGAAGGCTTCAATCGGTTTCGGACAACCAATCATCCAAAGCAAGACATCAAGGATATGCACGCCGATATCAATGAGCGGACCACCGCCTGCGATGGCTTTACTGAGAAACGATGGTGAGGCGGGGACTCCACGCCGTCGTACCGACATTGCTCGGGCATAGTAGATGTCGCCAAAGAACCCTTCATCGTAGAGTTTTCGCAACGTGCGTGCTTCAGCGCGGAATCGCGATTGTAACCCAATCTGCAGCACTTTGCCACTAACTTTCTGTGCGTCTACCATCGCCTGCCCGTCTATGGCATTGGCGGCAATCGGCTTTTCACAGATAACGTGTTTTCCAGCGTTCAAGGCGGCAATCGTCGGACCGGCATGGAAGTTATTCGGTGTGCAAACGCTCACCGCATCCAATTCATCCATTGCAGCCAATTCTTCGTAATCACTGAAAACGTGTGGGATGTCGTGCTGTTTGGCGAACGCTTTTGCGCGTGCTTCGTCAATATCGCATGCTGCGATAATCGAAACACCTTCGACACTCTTATGACCGGGAAGATGTTTACCTCCGGCGATGCCACCACACCCAACGATGCCTACTTTGACTTCTTTCATTCTCGTTCCTCCGTTATATGTATCAGATTGCCACAGTCTGTGGAGCCTGTTCCAAATCCAGATTGTGCGACCTTGCCCATTCTGCGCCAGCCCAATGAACACCATTTGGGTCAAGCCTACCCTGCGTATCTGTGGATGCTCCAAGAAACTGTCTGCCGAGGTCGTCTAAACTCTCCACCAACTTTGCTTCTGGTTGTAGTGTATCATTATAATACCGGAGATAATAATCGGGTTTAATCCAGCGATAGTGGTATCCGTAAATGACGACCTTAGAGATGTTCTTTCTGAAATTCAGCCCTGCGGCATGGTAGATACGACTCTCAAACAGAAACGCATCGCCTGCTCGGAGTAGTGGTTCATCATACAC
>VXZL01000444.1 GCA_009845505.1 Candidatus Poribacteria bacterium
CTATAAGGCTTTAGAACCTACAGAAATTCATTTGGATTTAGACGATAAAATCCTTAAAATCAAAGGTAAAGTTACTTGCACACCCCGATAAAATAACAAAAAGTTAACTGGCAGAAGTCGTTATTTCTAACCTCTTTTGTCAAGAAAAATAAAGGAGCAGTGTTTCCGACTCCGTCGTTTGTTTGGCGAAGGTTTCCGAAGAAAACCGTTACTATCTGCCACTTCTACCATTTTGGTACCCTTTGCAACAAGTGGCGAAGGGTACCGTTTGGACAGCGAAGCCGTCCAAACTTGCCAAAATGGAGTTTGCTGGCAGATTTTGCCACTTTTGCTTGCCAAGGTTTCCAAGCAAAAGGTCTCGTTTCAGAGCCGTTCGCCTCTGAAACTTGCAAAATCCTGAGGCTTGCCAAAGAGAAAAAGACAGGGGTTTGCACACCGAGAATATAAGAGATGAAAAGGTTCTTGTTCTTCGGGCTTTGTGTTTTTCTGGCAGCGTGTTTGCTGCTGATACATTATCAACAGAGCTCAAAAGTGAGCCGACGGAAGCCACCCTTCAAGGTTCAGCGAGTGAAGCCACGTCCACCGGAAATACCTCAGAAGTCACCTGTCGCTTCACAGAAGTCGCGACCTGATATACCTCCGCTGTTTATTCCGTATAAGAACACAACTGATTTTCTGAGAGGGGAGAACGCAAAGCGTTGGTTAGAACAAAAGGAGTATACAGTAAAACGACAGGGCAATAGCAAGTTTTACTTTCTCTATGAGGACGATCGACTCGTCACTCATGGACATCAAGTGACATATTATCAGAATGCGCTGTGGATTGCGGCTCTCAAACCGGAATACGATCCGGATAAAATGGATCAAACATCTTGGGAAAAGAGGATACAGGGTTGGAGGGACGAGGGATATACGCAGAAAAGTGCAGATTGGCTAAAAACGCGTCCAGATATTGACATCAATCCAGAAAACGTTGAAAAAAGAGCAATAATTATGCCGCCCAACAACAACGTAATAATCACTAAGGATGATAACGGTACTTTGATCGTCTTTTTCAAAAGTCGATAGTGTTTACTTTTAGGAGATTCGTCATGAAGCATTGCAAATACCTTCCTATAGTCCTTCTGATGTGTGTCGGATTCGGATTTGCAACAACCGACGCACAACAAGGCTCTGCTATTTTTGGACAAAGCTGTTTTATCCCGCCAGATTTTCTGTTACCGTATTATGTCCCGGGAGAGGGATGGGAGAAATCAGTGCCGTAAACCTGTCGCCAGGGATCTCTATTTTGATATGCTCACTGCCGCGGAGTTTACAGCGACGGACAATACGAATACGCAATCGATTTTACTTCTACAAACAACACATTGAGGAGGTGTGAGATGATCAACATGTTGAAAATAGCAGCCCATCAACACTTTATTGTTTATGTGATACTATTGCTCTGCTTTGGTAGCAGTCAAGCAGAAACCTTAGATATTCCAAAAATCGCTGAAAACGCATTGGCAGCAACAGTCTACTTGGAGATGACTGATAATGAGGAGATGACTGATAATGAGAATAAGGTCGTTGGTAGTGGCTTTTTTGTGTCACCCTCACACATCGTGACGAATTATCACGTGATAGCAGGTACAGTCACAGGCACTGTGAGTCGCGTTGACGTTAATTCTCCTAAGAAATATCCGATTCGGACGTATTCAGATCTTGTTGCGGTTGATCAGGAAAACGATCTCGCACTTTTGCGGGTGGAGATTCCAAATATCACCCCTTTACCTCTCGGTGATAGTGAGAGAGTTAGAATTGGGGAACCGGTGTATGTAACAGGTAATCCACAAGGACTACAAGGCGTGGTCTCAGATGGGATAATCGGTGGTATCCACAACGAAAAACGGCGGCGATTTCAGATGACGGCTCCTATCTCACCAGGAAGCAGTGGCGGCCCCGTATTGAACAAGGAAGGGAAGGTGATTGGTGTCGCTTTTGGGACAATCGAAGGTGGACAAAACCTTAACTTCGCAATCCCGTCAGAATATGTAAAAGCATTGCTTGAAAAAACACGTTTGAATGTTGAAGTCCCCACTATCACTGCGGAAACATATTACAATAGAGGAAATATGTATGTTTCTCTTGAATTGTATAACGCAGCAATATCAGCGTACGATGCAGCGATACACCTGGACCCTGATTACGTAAACGCATATATCAACCGGGGCGTATCAAAAGATCGATTGGATCAACACGAGGACGCAATTGTTGACTACAATGAAGCGATACGCCTGGATCCTAATAATATCCTCGCTTATCATAATCGGGGAGATGTAAGGCGGCAGCTCGGTGAATATACGGACGCTATTGCTGATTATGATAGGGCAATACAACTCAGACCTGATTATGTGAATGCCTATTCTGGTCGGGGAAAGGTAAATTTACAACGTGATCGATATTGGGACGCGCTTTCAGACTTCAATGTAGCGATACTCCTGGATCCTAATAACGCAGTTGGCTATCATAATAGAGGTATTGTATATAGTAAACTCGATCAATATGCGAAAGCGATGAGCGACTTGGATAAGGCGATACGCCTGGATCCTGATGATGCAAAAACGTATATGACTGCTGGTGCCATAAACTTGAACCACGATCAATACAAGGACGCAATTGACGACTATAATGCGGCAATTTTGCTCAAGCCTGATTTTGCGGATGCCTACCGAAACAGAGGGAATGCGAAAATGTCTCTCGGTCAACATGCGAAAGCGATTGTTGACTACACTTGGGCGATTCATTTCAATCCTACTGATGCGCGTGCCTATCTCTATAGGGGCGTATCAAAGTGGGTACTCGGTCAAGCCTCGGAAGCACAACAGGATTGGCGAACAGCGTTAACACTCCAAAAACAAGTAGGGTATCCCGAACTCGTAAAACTGACTGAGGAACTACTGGCTCGCGCAGCCACAGGCGAACTTGAAGACATCGATTTAACAATAAATGTTTCTTATAACGTTCGGTGAAGTCAGCAAATCTTTGTTCATGATAGCTGGGTAAAAGGAGTCCTTTAGATGAAAAAGACAAGAAGGTTTTTATCGCTGTTGATGGTCGTGACGGTTATGATGGTGTTTGGAGAGGGTGCGACCGAGGACACTCACCAGCGACAAGAACGTAAATTCTCGGTTGGAGTCGTCATCACTTGTGATGATAAAAACATGAAAGCGTCTATTGAATCCTATATCATACAAGAATTATGGCGTTTGCAAGATGTTAGCCTTGTTGATAAAAAAGATGCAAAGTATCTCTTATATCTCATGTTACTTAAGCCAGAACTTTCAATTGAAGCTAACGATCCTGACCTTTCAGTACACGTACCAGAGGTTTTCGTAATCGGTTGTAACTACTTGACGCGGGCGACAGAGTTACAAAAAATGTTCCAGGCTATAAAAACTCGAGCACTTCAAAAAAAAATCCTCATGGATCAACAGGATCGGCAGATGTTAGATGCTTTTGACACACTTCACAATCATTTCTTTCACTTCCCCACTCTGAGTTTAACGGTGAGCGATAAAAATGACTTAGAGGAAACATGTAAAGAGTTAATTGCCGATTTTGATAGCCTAATTCTTGAAC
>VXZL01000003.1 GCA_009845505.1 Candidatus Poribacteria bacterium
ACGTTAATGTGTTCTATTGAAATTGTGATGCCCCGCGTGGGGTTTTTTTAATTCAGAAGCCCTTAGATATGGCGTGGCGGAGGTGCAAAATGCCAACAATTAATCAGTTAATCAAAAAGCCGCGTAAGCGGTATCGGAAGAAAACGAAGTCGCCAGTGCTACAGCAGTGTCCTCAGCGTCGCGGTATCTGTTTACAGGTCAAAACCGTAACACCCAACAAACCGAATTCGGCTTTGCGTAAAGTCGCTCGTGTACGGTTTACTTCTGGTTATGAAGCGACCTGTTACATTCCGGGGATCGACCACAATCTGCAGGAACACTCAGTTGTTTTAGTCCGCGGTGGACGCGTTAAAGACCTGTCTAATGTACGCTATCACATCGTTCGTGGCAAGTTGGATACCGCCGGTGTTGACAACCGCCGCCAAGGGCGTTCAAAGTACGGCGCACGCAAACCGGGTTAAACAACGGAGGAATACCTGATGCCGAGGCGTGGAAACATTACCAAGCGCGACGTTAACCCTGACGCAACCTACAATAGCAAATTGGTCTCGAAGTTTATTAATAGTCTCATGCTCGATGGAAAGAAGAGCACTGCGCAATCCATTTTATACGAGAGTTTTCAGATCATCGAATCGCGGACAAATGAAGACGGTTTTACGGTTTTTAAGCAAGCGATTAACAACGTCAAACCTGTGTTAGAAATTCGACCGAGACGGGTCGGTAGCCAAACATACCAAGTCCCGGTTGATGTAAAGGCGGAACGGAAACAACGACTGGCTTTCAGCTGGATTATCCAATCGGCGCGTTCTCGCGGTGAAAGACGGATGGCTGAACGTCTCGCAGGCGAAATCATGGAGGCTTCGCGGAACGAAGGCGGGGCAATCCGTAGAAAAATGGATCAGCATCGGATGGCTGATGCGAACCGGGCTTTTGCACATTATCGATGGTAAAAACGTAAGCGCGGTCCTAAGGACCGCAACTTACTAAAAAATCAAAAGGAGTCACGCAACCGTGGCGAACAAAAAACAGGATACCTCCCATCGCTTAGAATTGCCCCACATGCGAAATATTGGTATCATGGCGCATATTGATGCCGGTAAAACTACCGTGACCGAGCGAATTTTGTATTATACCGGTAGAGTTTATCGGATCGGTGATGTGGACGATGGCACCACCACTATGGATTGGATGGTGCAAGAGCAGGAGCGCGGTATTACAATCACTGCTGCCGCGACAACCTGCCAATGGAAAAAACACCATATTAATATTATTGATACACCGGGGCATATTGATTTCACTGTCGAAGTTGAACGTTCTCTCCGCGTCCTTGATGGCGCGGTTGCCGTTTTCTGTGCGGTTGGTGGCGTTGAACCCCAATCTGAGACCGTCTGGCGACAGGCTGATAAATACGATATACCGCGCATCGCTTTCGTGAATAAAATGGATCGAACGGGCGCGGATTTCTTTCGTACCGTCGAAATGATGGAAGAACGCCTCGGTGCGAACGCCATCCCTGTGCAACTACCAATCGGTTCGGCTGAACAGTTTACGGGTATCGTTGACCTCATCTCAATGAAAGGGCAGATCTGGAACATGTCTGCTGCCTCTGGACGCGATGGCACTCTCATCCAAGAAACCGATATTCCCGAAGAGATGGAAGAGATGGCATTGGAATATCGCGAGCGGATGTTGGAGTCTATCGCTGATTCTGATGAAGAACTCCTTCTTAAGTACTTGGATGGTGCTGAGATCTCACCAGAGGAAATTAAAGCAGGACTCCGTAATGGGGTCGTCACGGGCAAAATTGTCCCGATCCTTTGCGGAACGGCTTTGAAGAACAAGGGAGTCCAACCCCTCTTGGACGCTATCGTTTCTTACCTGCCAGCACCGACGGATGTGCCACCTGTAATGGGCTTTCATCCGAAGACTGAGGAAGAAGAAGTACGAGAAGCCAATGAGAACGCGCCTTTCTGTGCGCTGGTATTCAAAATTACAACAGATCCGCACGTCGGTAAACTCACTTATCTCCGTGTCTATTCTGGTGTTCTCCACAAAGGTGATACCCTTTACAACAGTAAGACTGGTAAACATGAGCGGATTGGACGTTTGATGCAGATGCATGCCAACAAACGTGAGGAACATGATGCCGTTTATGCCGGTGACATCGCAGCAGCAATCGGATTAAAAGACCTTTCAACGGGTGATACGCTCTGTGATCCGAAGGCGCATATTACTTTGGAAACGATGGTATTCCCACTTCCCGTCATGGCTGTTGCTGTTGAACCCCGCACACAATCTGATATTGATAAGTTGAACCTCGCGCTCTCGAAACTTGCCGAAGAGGATCCAACTTTTAAAGTCCATCAAGACCCGGAAACAGGACAGACTTTGCTCTCTGGAATGGGTGAACTTCACCTCGAAATCATCGTTGATAGGCTTGTACGCGAATTTAATGTCTCGGCGAATGTCGGGAATCCAGAAGTCGCCTATCGGGAAACAATTCTTGACTCGGTGAGATCTGTCGGACGTTTTGTGCGCCAATCTGGGGGTAGAGGGCAATTCGGGCACGTCGTCATTGAAGTAGAACCTCTTGAAAAAGGCACCGGTTTTGAGTTCATAGATGACACGAAGGGCGGCGTTATTCCGCAAGAGTACATTCCAGCGGTACAAAAAGGAATTGAGAATGCCATGAACACAGGTGTTCTGGCGGGCTATCCGGTGGTGGATGTATCGGTGAAACTCGTTGATGGATCGCATCACGCCGTTGATTCCTCGGAAATGGCTTTCTCCATAGCCGGATCTATGGCATTCAAAGATGCAATGAAACGGGCCACACCGACACTTCTTGAGCCTATTATGGATGTTGAGGTGATCGTCCCTGACGAGTATCTCGGCAAGGTGATAGGCGATCTAAACTCCCGGCGCGCACAAATACGTCAAACGGAAGTGCAAGGAAAATCTCGTATTCAGGTCATTCGTTCTGATGTGCCGCTCTCAGAGATGTTTGGATACGTCAAGGTCCTTAGGTCGCTCACCCAAGGTAGAGCGAACTACTCTATGGAATTTTCTCATTATAACGAAGTCCCTACCAGTGTAATGGAGGACTTAATTTCAGCAGCGAAACGTTAAGTATTTAGGATGTGCCCGAACTGTAGGAGTGTTATCTCTTCCTATAAGCGGGCACAGTGTTTGAGTAAATGAAACGGTTTGCCATACGCTAAGACGTTTGGCTACCTTATAGAAATGGGGGACGCGGTTTTAAGATATAAAGTGTATGTATCTATTGACAGTACTTGAAACGGTGTCTACAATACCCAAAACAACACAATTTTATTGGAGCTCGGACAAAAATGGCTAAGGAAACGTTTGAAAGGACTAAGCCACACGTCAATATTGGAACAATTGGCCACGTTGACCACGGTAAGACAACGCTTACGGCGGCGATTACTATGGTGCTCTCGAACCTTGCCAACGAAGATTACGTCATGGAATATGACGAGATCGACAAGGCACCGGAAGAAAAAGAGCGTGGTATTACGATTAATACAGCCCACGTGGAGTATGAAACTGAGAATCGGCATTATGCCCACGTTGATTGCCCAGGACACGCCGACTATATCAAGAACATGATTACAGGCGCAGCACAGATGGACGGGGCTATTCTCGTTGTGTCTGCTGCTGATGGTCCTATGCCGCAAACCCGTGAGCACGTCCTACTCGCTCGACAGGTGAACGTGCCGTCCCTCGTTGTCTACCTTAACAAGGCAGACATGGTTGATGACGAAGAGCTTCTCGAACTCGTTGAACTCGAAGTCCGTGAATTGCTAAGCGACTATGAATTCCCCGGTGATGATATTCCGGTCGTTATCGGATCTGCCCTTCAAGCCTATGAAGAAATGGACGGTGGCGGCGATCCGAATAGCGAAGCATGTGCATCCATCTTGGAACTCATGGAAGCCGTTGATGACTACATTCCAGAACCTGTCCGCGACACTGAAAAAACCTTCTTGATGCCGATTGAGGACATCTTTACCATTAGTGGACGCGGTACGGTCGTTACGGGACGGGTTGAGCGTGGCATCATAAAAACAGGCGATTCCGTTGAAATCGTGGGGCTCCGCGAAACACAAACCACCGTTGTCACTGGTGTTGAAATGTTCCGTAAACTCCTTGACGAGGGACGTGCGGGTGATAATATTGGTGCCTTGATACGGGGTGTTGACCGCGATGAAGTTGAGCGCGGGCAAGTCTTGGCAATTCCAGGCACTGTTCAACCACACACCAAGTTTGAAGCCGAAGCTTACATTCTGACAAAAGATGAAGGTGGACGCCACAATCCCTTCTTTAGCGGATACCGCCCGCAGTTCTATTTCCGGACAACTGACGTGACTGGAGAGATGAACTTGCCTGAAGGCATTGAAATGATTATGCCCGGCGACAACGCCCAGATTACCGTTGAACTGTCTAAACCTATCGCGATGGAGGAGCAACTCCGATTCGCTATTCGAGAAGGTGGACAGACTATCGGTGCCGGTGTTGTCTCCAGAATTCTTGAGTAATAGAGCAGGCGGAACAACCAGTTCCGCCCTTTTAAGGCATCAACAGAGGGTTTCGTTCCTACAAAAAGCGTTCCCTGTTTGATGAAGGCGATACGGAAAGATGGACAATCAAAAGATTCGGATCCGGCTCAGGGCATTTGACTATCGGTTGTTGGATCTGTGGTCAAAGCAAATAGCAGATACTGCAAAACGGACGGGCGCAGCTGTTTCTGGTCCAATTCCATTGCCGACGAAAAAGCATCTCTATACCGTTCAGCGTTCGACTTTTAAAGATAAGAAATCGCGCGAACAGTTTGAGATGCGGATTCATAAACGGCTTTTGGATATCTCAGAAACAACCCCTAAAACCGTTGATGATTTAATGCGGTTGGACCTGCCTGCAGGTGTTGATGTCAAAATTACGCTTCTCTAACTATTAGCTCTGGTCACCGCTCCACTACGTTGCGCGGTGGTGTGCGTCGAATTCTGACGCGACTGAGGATATGTATGATTCTTAATCTGCTATCTATCAGCATCCAGAGGAAGCTGGACCTAACCACAAACCCCGGTTCATACCCCGGTGAAGCCCATACGGGCTTCATACCGTTGATTCTGGTTTGTGAAACGTAGTGGATTCTTAGAAAAATGATTAATGGAATTATAGGCCGCAAAGTCGGCATGACGCAAGTCTTTGAGGAATCAGGCAAAGCGATACCTGTTACCGTTATTCAAGCGGGTCCCTGTCCGATTGTCCAACTGAAAACGCAAGAAAAAGACGGCTATCAGGCAGTTCAGTTAGGTTTCGGTGAACAGAAAGAGAGTCGTACGAATAGTCCGAAGCGCGGACACTTCGCGAAAGCTGGCGTAGACCCAGCATTCGTACTTCGTGAATTTCGGGTTCAGAGTCTTGAGGATGTGTCCGTAGGGAATGTCGTTGATGCAAGCCTCTTTTCAGCTGGTGAGTTTGTTGACGTAACAGGCACCTCAAAAGGACGTGGTTTCACAGGTGTGGTTAAACGCTGGGGATTCGCTGGTGGTAAGAAGAGCCACGGGGGTGAACAAGACCTTCGCCGACCGGGTTCTATCGGGGCAAGTGCGACACCCTCTCGCGTTTTTAAAGGGAAGCGCATGGCTGGACGTCATGGTGCTAAACGACATACTGTCCAAAATCTACCTGTGATTCAAGCCGATGCCGACCGCAACCTATTGGTTGTAAAAGGAGCTGTACCGGGACCACCCAACGGACTTCTCCTAATTAAAAAGGCATCTAAAGCACGCAATGCATAGTCGGCAATGACGGCTCAACGGTTGCCGAGAGGAAGCAAACACACAAAGATGTCAACTTTAGACGTACACAACAGTTCCGGCGATGTCCTTCGCGAAAAGGAATTGGCTGATGTGTTCACCGATGCTGAGGTGAACGGTCCAGTCATTCACCAGTGTGTTGTTGCCTATCTTGCTAATCAGCGGCAAGGCAGCGCATCAACAAAGACTCGGAGCGACGTGAGGGGGAGTGGAAGAAAACTCTATCGCCAAAAGGGAACCGGTAGAGCCCGTGTCGGGCATGCTAAATCCCCGATTCGAGTCCACGGTGGTGTAGCGTTTGGACCGAAGCCTCGCAGCTACCGGCAGTATACGCCCAAACGCGTCCGGCGGCTTGGACTTCATAGCGCGCTCGCTGATAGGTTCCAAAATCAGCAGTGTATCCTCGTTGAAGACTTCGCGCTTGAGCGTCCACGCACTAAAGACATGGTTAGCATGTTGAAATCTGTGAACGCCGAAGGCAAAGTGTTGCTCATACTTGATGAACCTAATCAGAATATCCATCTATCTGTGCGGAACATCCCTAAAGTGAATGTCTGTACATGGGATACGCTCAATGTTTACCAAGTTATGTGGCATGACACATTGATAATCACCGAGAATGCTGTCGAAAAATTGGAATCCAAGTTCGTTAATACCGGTTCTGAGGCAGAAGGATAAGACTGATGAAGGATGTATATCAGGTTATATTACAACCGCTGATTACAGAGAAGAGCACGATTCTTCGCGACGCTAATAAGTATGTTTTCGTTGTGGATCGAAACGCAACGAAGCCTCAGATTCGTCGAGCTGCAGAAGAATTGTTTGATATTCATGGGGATATTCTCAAAGTTCGCACAATGCGCGTTCGTGGTAAACCGAAAGGTAAAATGTTGCGGTACCAGCGTGGACGTAGACCACATTGGAAAAAAGCCATTATTACCCTCAGAGAAGGCGCGACGATCCAAGCTTTTGAGTCTATATAGGATAAGCAGATAAGGAACTCACAGTGCCTAAAACATATACACCTGTAACCCCAAGTCGCCGGTTTATGACCGGTTATACCTTTGAAGAGCTTACCCGGAGTAAACCGGAGAAGTCTCTCGTCAAAGGCAGTAAAAAGATGGCTGGGCGGAACGCCAACGGGCGCCTAACGGTGAGGCGTCGCGGGGGCGGACACAAACGCCGATATCGGGTTATTGATTTCAAACGCGACAAGTTTGGTGTACCTGCCAAAGTCGCCGCAATTGAATATGATCCGAACCGCTCTGCACACATAGCCCTCCTCCATTATCGGGATGGAGAGAAACGATATATTCTCGCGCCAGTGGGTATACAGGTCGGCGATATACTCACCTCAGGCGCGGATGCGGAAATTCGGGTTGGAAACGCCTTACCGCTTGAAAGAATCCCGCTCGGTTCTTCAATCCATAATGTAGAGATGCGCCCCGGTAAAGGTGGGCAATTGGTGCGAAGTGCCGGTGCTGCCGCCTCTTTGGTTGACAGGGAGGGAAAGTACGCACGTATTCAGTTGCCTTCTGGTGAAATTCGACTCGTTCCGGTGAATGCTATGGCGACGCTTGGGCAAGTCGGGAACGTTAGCCAGATTGTTATCGGCAAAGCTGGACGTTCGAGATGGCTTGGGAAACGTCCGAAAGTTAGAGGCGTAGCGATGAACCCTATCGATCATCCGCATGGTGGTGGTGAAGGAAAAAGTTCGGGTGGTAGACATCCGGTCACCCCGTGGGGTTTTCCCACTAAGGGGTATAAGACGCGGAACCCGAAGAAGAAATCAGGACGCTACATTTTCGGGAAACGAAAATAGTCGTTTTCATTGGGGATTTCATGCCTGATGGGCATAGTGTCTACAAGGTAGAGGAGAAACACAATGGCGCGTTCTCTCAAAAAGGGACCTTACATAGACCCGAAACTTGTGAAGAAGATAAACGCTATGGAGCGTTCTGGTAGCAAACGGGTCATTCGCACATGGTCTCGCCGCTCAATGGTAACCCCTGAGTTGGTAGGGCATACCTTGGCGATTTACAATGGGAAGAAATTTTTTCCAGTGTATATTACAGAGAATATGGTAGGACATAAACTCGGTGAATTCTCGCCAACACGGACCTTCCGGTCTCACTCAGGTGGCGGTGTTAGATAGTTTGATAATAGCCTTCATCGTGGATAGCAGATGTTCACATATCCCTATTTCGTTCAGAAATGGGGTTGCAAGTTCTGTTGAGGAAGCGATGAAATTAGAAAATTGCTTTTATTAGGAGACACTGATGGAAGCCAGATCCAGGATTCGGAACGCGTCGGTTGCACCTCGGAAAGCACGCTTAGTAGCCGATCTCGTCCGTAATCAGTATGTTGAGGATGCATTAAGTCAATTGCGCTTTACACATAAAGCCGCATCCCCGATAATTTACAAGTTGATTCAATCAGCAGCTGCCAACGCGCAGTATCAAGACCCGAGTGTTGATATCGCGGAATTATACATCAAGGAAATTCGGGTTGACGAGGGGATTACGCGGAAGTGGATTCGGCCCCGGGCGCGAGGTATGGCGAATAGGATTCTAAAGCGCAGCAGCCATATCACCGTCGTCGTTGATGAGGAGAGTACTGAGAATGGTGAGTAACGATGTGTACCTTTACACAGCATCACCCCAGACAGCTCAGCCTCCACGTCGCGAATGGGAAAGATCCGACAGGAGGTTTGTGTGGGACAGAAAACTCACCCGCGTGGATTACGCTTAGGAATCATTGAAACGTGGGATTCAAAATGGTACAGCGAACGGGATTACGCAAAGTGGCTCCATGAAGATTTTCAGATTCAGGAGTTCGTCAAAGAGCAACTTGCGCGCGCTGGAATTTCACGCGTTGAAGTCGAACGGGTAGCAGACCGTTGTAGTATTAATATCCATACGGCGCGCCCTGGGATTGTCATCGGCCGCCGTGGAGCAGAAGCTGAGAAATTACAAGCATTACTCGAAAAGCACGTTGGATGTCCAGTCCGGATTAATGTCTCGGAGATTAAAACTCCCGAATTGGATGCACAACTTGTATCGGAAGCTGTCGCGACCCAAATCGAACGTCGCGCCAGTTTTAAACAGGTGATGCGACGGAATATCACAAGTTCAATTCAAGCTGGGGCATTGGGCGTTAAAATTATGGTGAGTGGTAGACTTGATGGCAAGGAGATCGCCCGATCTGAGTCCAGTCTTGAGGGACGGGTACCCCTTCATACGCTTAGAGCTGATGTTGACTACGGATTTACCGAAGCGAATACAACATACGGTAAAATAGGTGTCAAAACGTGGATTTTCAAGGGCGAAATTATTGGTGTCCCTGATAAATTAAAAGGCGATCCCTCTGCACGCCGCCAACCCGGCCGTCGTGAAGATACAGGTTCACAGCGTCCAGATCGTCGCCAAGGGGACAGACGTTCCGGACAATCTGGAGAACAGGGCAGAGGAAGGGGCCGACGCCGACAGCGTCGGGGGCGTGGCAATTCCCAAAGCCGTTCATAACGCTACTGACACATTTTAAGGAGGCATTTGAGGTGTTAATGCCCAAACGCGTGATGCATCGAAATGTGCATCGCGGAAAACGCCGTGGAAAACCGGTCCGAGGTTCAAAAATTAACTTCGGCGAATACGGATTACAAGCAATGGAAGCTGGCTGGATTACAAGCAACCAGATCGAGTCTGCTCGTATTGCGATTACACGCTACGTACGCCGTGGTGGTAAACTTTGGATCAAAATTTTTCCGCATAAGCCGGTTAGTAAAAAGCCTGCTGAAACGCGCATGGGGAGTGGAAAAAAAGGTCCCCCTGAATTTTGGGTCGCTGTCGTTAAACCCGGCAGAGTCCTTTATGAATTAAGCGGCGTTTCGCTTGAGGATGCAAAAGGGGCGTTTGAACGAGCCGCCCACAAATTACCAGTCAAGACTAAGTTTGTTGCACGGAATGAGTAATTTCGTCTGCGATTCCGGTTGGAGAAAATACCCCTGGCGAGCACGGCGCGGTAACTTTGACAACACGTAAGGAGAATCAGAAAAATGAAAGCGGATGAACTACGCGGTCAGACAACTGAAGAATTGGAAGGTGAATTGCAGTCTCTAAAAGAGACTTTATTTAACCAGAGGTTCCGAAGTATCTTAGGACAACAAGAGGACACGACACGTATCGGCAAGATTCGCAAGGATATCGCTCGTGTGAAAACTGTGCTGCAAGGACGTTCACAATAGAGAGTCATTGGTTATCAGGCATCGGCTGTCGGTTAAGTGGTTTCATGTAACAATTTACCACGCCTTAGAGTATTCCAAGTCCGCGCAGGTTGTTACAAAAACGATTTTTAACTAATAACTGACAACCGACAACTATTAACACCAATAGGTCTTGGTAGGTTTGGAGGATAAAGTTGAACGAGGAAAGGCGAAGACATCGCAAATTTCGGACAGGCCTTGTTACGAGTAACAGTATGGACAAAACTGTTTCAGTCTCGCTTGTGCGGCGATATCAACACCCCCTTTACAAGAAGGTCGTCCGGAAAACGAAGAAGATTCTGGCTCACGATGAACAGAATAGTTGTAATGTCGGTGACGTGGTACAGGTTGTCGAAACCCGTCCACTGAGCCGTCATAAACGGTGGCGGGTCCAAACGATAGTGAGCTCGGTGCAACCCGCAGACGATTAAGTACCGATATAACAGATGTCCGTCGTTTCTGCCGCGTACATGGAACAGATGACGCGCCAGCAACGAGTGGTACTTGAGAAGGAAGGGTTTCATCCCGACTCTGACGTTTCCGAAACACACATTTTTGAAACGCTGGAGGAGGATACAAAGATGGTTCAATCATATACTCGATTAACCTGTGCCGACAATACTGGCGCGAGGAAATTAATGTGCATTAGTGTGTTAGGTGGAACTCGTCGTCGTTATGCGCGCGTGGGTGATGTGATTGTTGCAAGCATCAAGGAGGCAGTGCCTAATACATCCGTGAAGGCTGGCGAAGTTGTTCGCGCGGTTGTTGTCCGTACTGCCAAGGAATATCGGCGTGCAGATGGTTCCTATATCAAATTCGACCAGAATGCGGCGGTGCTTATTGACCCGCAGAACCAACCGCGCGGCACGCGTATCTTCGGACCCGTCGCGCGCGAGCTCAGAGAGAAGGCGTTCACCCGAATCGTCTCGCTCGCGCCTGAGGTTATTTAGGAGGACAATTGTGGCACGTCGAAAACTGCATATCAAGAAAGATGATACGGTCTTAGTTCTCAGTGGGCAGGATCGCGGGAAACAAGGGGTCGTTTTGGAGGTGTTTCCACAGAAACAACGCGCAATCGTTGAAGGTATTCATATTGTTACGCGCCACCTCCGACCGAATCAGATGGGACAAGGTGGGATCGTCGAACGCGAAGGCACTATTCATATTTCCAATCTCAAAAAGGTTGACGCCTAAGGTACAGACTTTCCACGCACGCTGAACAAGACACGCTTTGAGCGCGTCTCGCAGGGAATATATAATTTCTATAGGATACAAGGCTCATGAGCCCATTCAAAGAATTTTATCAAACGGAAATCATGCCTGCATTGCTAAAGCATTTTAGTTACGAAAATGTGATGCAGATTCCGAAACTGGACAAAATCACACTCAATATTGGGGTCGGTGAGGCGATTCAGAATCCGAACGCATTAGAAGATGCAGTCGAAGAATTGTCACTCATCGCAGGACAACGCGCTATTATCACTCACGCTAAAAAGTCTGTTTCTGCTTTTAAAGTCAGAGAAGGCATGGCGATCGGGTGTAAAGTTACCCTGAGACGCGAACGTATGTATGAGTTCTACAACCGTCTTGTGAACGTTGTTCTCCCCCAAATTCGAGACTTTCGCGGTGTATCTCCCGACGCTTTTGACGGGCGAGGTAATTATTCCATTGGACTCACGGAACAGTTAATCTTCCCGGAGATTGATTATGACCGGGTTAACGATATCCGCGGCATGAATATAACTGTTGTTACAACTGCACCAACCGACGAAGAAGGACGCGAGTTGTTAAGATTGTTGGGAATGCCATTCCGATAATAGTCCTCGGTTCGCAGACTTCGTCTCCTTTCGGTTACCAGTTAAGACAACATGGACGCTTAACCGATAACTGAAAGGTTTGCGAAGCAAACCGAACTGACAACTGATACCAGTAAAGGAGCATCAAGGTTGGCAAGTAAATCATGGATTGCTAAGCAAGCAAGAACCCCGCGGTTCCGGACCCGACAATACAGCCGCTGTAAGAGTTGTGGCAGGTCGCGTGGGTATCTTCGCAAATTTGAATTGTGTCGTATCTGTTTTCGCCTCTTCGCCCGCGCCGGTAAAATTCCCGGTGTCCGAAAGGCGAGTTGGTAGAAAATAGGAGTTAGCCGTCAGCAGATCGTATGCTGGATAACAACGTTTTGCTGCCACACGGGGAATGCCCTAAAGTATTCATACCGTTGATTTGGGTTACTGGCGACTGAGAACGCAGCGGAACGCTCTGACAGCTGACAGCCATTCTAAGAATGAAATAAGGAGAATCTTTCATGTCGATGACCGATCCGATTGCAGATATGTTGACTCGTATCCGCAATGCCAATATGGCAGGACATGAACGCGTTGAAATCCCCTCTTCAAAAGTTAAACTTGAGATTGCACGCATCTTATCAGAAGAAGGTTTCATCCGGAACTATCGCTTACTTGAAGATGGAAAACAGGGGATTTTAAGAATCTATTTGAAATACGGAAGCACGAGAAAAGAGAAGGTCATCACGAATCTCAGACGGATCAGCAAACCAGGCAGACGCGTTTACGCGAAGTCCGACAGCCTACCCCGTGTTTACGGCGGGCTCGGTGTCGCTATTTTGTCGACATCCAGTGGACTAAAAACCACGCCTGAATGCCGAAGAGAAAAAATCGGAGGCGAAGTCCTCTGCTACGTCTGGTAAGATTTTTGATCGTCTCAGTGAACTGGGAGAGATAGCATGTCACGTATTGGACTTAAACCGATTCCATTGCCGGAGAAGGTACAGGTCGCTTTGGACGAAAACAACGTCCAAGTGGAGGGACCTAAAGGCAGCCTCGATTGGCAACTACCTGAAGGAATTGATGTGGCTCTTGACGAAAACGTCCTGACCGTCCAAAGAAAAAGTGAACTTAAACACTACAAAGCCTTACATGGACTGGCACGAAGTCTTATCGCTAACATGGTTACCGGTGTTTCAGAGGGTTTTGAGAAGAAGCTGCGTGTTGTGGGAACAGGGTACCGGGCTGAAGTCAATCGTGAGAACAATTTAGTTCTTGACGTTGGCTATTCGCACGCTGTTACCTACGCACCACCTGACGGAATAACGTTAAGTGTTGAACCCTCCGAGAATATTGATGGACAAGCGCATACACCTATCGTCGTCACGGGTATTGACAAACAACTCGTTGGTCAGGTCGCAGCTTCGATCCGTCAAATAAGGAAACCTGATACCTATAAGCCTTGTAAAGGTATCCGTTATGAGGGTGAGCGCGTCCGAGATAAAGAAGGAAAGGCTGCTGTTTAATACTGTTGAGCCTTGCGCGCTGTAGGACAGAATCTTAGAGTCTTATGAAATACGAGCGCGCCTATTGTGATAAGGAGATCCCTTGACACTTATAAAAAAGAAACGGATGAGCCATTTGCGGCGCCGGAAACGGGTCCGCCAAAAAATTAGCGGTACCGGCGATAGACCGAGACTCTCTGTTTTCAGAAGCTTAAAACATATCTATGCGCAACTCATTGATGATGAGCTTGGTGTAACGCTTGCTGAAGCCTCTACTTTGTCCCCTGAATTGAAGGAAACCGTCACAAATGGCAGTAATGTTGAAGCAGCACAGCGGGTTGGTGCGCTTATTGCGCAGAAAGCCAAGCAACAGGAGATTGAGGTCGCTATCTTTGACCGGGGCGGGCATCTCTATCACGGACGCATAAGAGCTCTCGCGGAAGCCGCGAGGGAAGAGGGACTGAAGTTCTAACTGCCCCGCAACCCCGATTCTGACACCGCACGGACTGCAGGTTTTATCTCTGCACCTACGGTGAACAGAACCGACATCGGATAGGAGTTTTTTTTGCTCAAAGAGAAGATCAATCCCGATGAATTTGAATTCGAGGAACACATGATTGCGATCAACCGTGTTATGCGGGTTGGTAAGGGGCGGCGTACGCCAAGTTTCAACTCCCTTACGGTTGTGGGTAATCGCGATGGTATCGTTGGTATCGGCTTTGGCAGCGCGAGCGAAGTACCGGGCGCGCTTCGGAAAAGTTTCGCGGATGCCCGAAAAAATCTGGTTCGGGTGCCGATTGTCAACGGAACGCTCCCTCATGAGATTATCAGCGAATTCAAATCCGCCAAAGTTTTGCTAAAACCGGCGAGTCCTGGAACTGGTATTATTGCGGGACCCGCGACGCGTGCTATCTTAGAATACGCAGGGGTCCGAGATGCCCTGACGAAATGCCTCTCTTCTCGGAATATGAAAAATATCGCTGAAGCCACTATGTTAGGGTTGAAGCAACTCAAGGATATTAATGAAGTGGCGCGGTTACGGGACCTGTCGGTCGAAGAACTACTCAAAAAACGCTAATTGGTGGTTAATTGTTAAGGGGTTGCTAATTACCTTTTGCTAATTGCCAATTACGAATTGCTATCTATAACGAACGGAGTAAACCCTAATGAAACTCAACGAATTGAAGCCTGCTCCTGGTGCTACCCGCTCCAGAAAACGGGTGGGTAGAGGTAACGCTTCGGGACATGGGGGTACCTGCGGACGCGGCCACAAAGGGCAAAAGTCCCGATCCGGCGGTTCAATTCCAGCATGGTTTGAAGGCGGACAGATGCCGCTTGTACGACGGCTCCCTAAGCGAGGTCCTCGACGGACCGGACATAAACGATTTGAATATGATATTATTAACGTTCAAACGCTCAACCTTTTTGAGGATGATACCGTTGTTAGTCCACAATCGCTTCGCGAAGCTGGTCTCATTAAACGGAAAAATGCGCTGATAAAAATACTCGGCGACGGTGAACTCGAAAAACAGTTGAAAGTCCAAGCCCATCGCTTCTCAAAAGCCGCAATTGAAAAGATTGAATCCAAAGGCGGTACAGCCGAGGTTCTCGGGCTGCATGCAAACACCAGTGACGCTGCTTAGCAGTTTGCATGTAAGGAGGAAGAAAAATAAGTGATTAAGGCATTTCAAAACGCTTTTAAAATTCCCGAATTGCGGAAGCGCATTATTTCTACAGCGTTACTCTTGGTTGTTTATCGCCTTGGTGCCCACATTACACTTCCAGGGATTGACGACCAAGCACTTGAAGCATTTTTCCAACAACTCATGGAGCGCGGTGGTAATGTCATTGGGTTCATCGACCTGTTTTCCGGGGGCGCGTTTAGTCAGATGACTATCTTCGCACTCGGCATACAACCCTATATTAGTGCCTCGATCATTATGCAGCTTCTTGCTGTTATCGTGCCTTCCTTGGAAAAACTTTCCAGGGAACCCGATGGCAGAAAGAAGATTACCCAATACACCCGATATGGAACGGTTATCCTGAGTATTATTCAGGGCATAACAATTAGTATTGTCCTGCGGAACCCAGAAAACATAACGGGTCAAACGGGGGAGATCGTCAGAGACCCTAACCTCTGGTGGCATTTTCTGGTTGTTTTGACACTTACAGCCGGGACCTCTTTTGTCATGTGGCTCGGTGAGCAAATTACCGAACGCGGTATTGGGCAAGGTATTTCGTTGATTATTACTGTCGGAATTATCGCCGGGTTACCAGGGGGTGTTACGACCGTTTTCAACAATCTCGTGACAAGACCAGAGTTTGGAATTCTGCAACTCGCACTCTTAGTGGCTCTCGTTATTGTAGCTGTTATGGGTACGGTATTCATTACGCTTTCTGTGCGGAGAATTCCGGTTCAGTATGGGAGACAAATTCGTGGACGTAGGGTCATTGGTGGACAATCAACACATCTGCCACTCCGTGTTAACGCAGCAGGCATGATTCCGATTATCTTCGCTGTCACCTTAATTCAGTTTCCGCCAACTGTTCTTGACTTTCTGCCACGCGACTGGGCATGGGTAACATCTGCTAAAGCACTCATTGATCCAGGGACACCGTTGTACCTCACCGTTTACGCGTTGTTGATTATCGGTTTCACCTATTTCTATACGGCTGTTCAAATTAACCCTGTTCAAATGGCAGAGGATTTACAGAAATATGGCGGGTTTATCCCAGGTATCCGTGCTGGAAAACAGACCGCAGATTACATCAACACGACACTCACGAGAATCACGCTGCCAGGTGCTGTTTTTCTCGCCGCTATCGCAGTGATTCCGATTATTATTACCAGCCGACTCGGTGTCGGCAACATGGTTGAAGGTGCTTCTATCTTAATTGTTGTAGGTGTTGTCTTGGATACGATGTCACAAATTGAATCCTACTTAACCGTCCGCCATTATGAAGGATTCTTAAAGGATCGAAAACTTAGGGGCAGGCGACGTTAAGCCCTTTCAAGGGAAAGAGATAATTATGAAAGTCCGACCTTCTGTTAAGAAGATGTGTAACCAGTGTAAAATTATCAAGCGAAAAGGGGTTATCCACGTCATTTGTCCTTCAAACCCGAAGCACAAGCAACGACAGGGATAATCGTCAGTGGCCTAAGCCGCGAACCGCAGACCGCGAACCGCGAAGAACGAATAGCGGTCCGCGAATAAAGGAGAAAATCATGGCAAGGATCGCGGGGGTTGATTTACCCCGAAATAAGCGAGTGGATATCGCACTGACAGCAATTTACGGTATCGGTCGTTACACGGCATCCCAAATCGTCAACGACCTTGACATTGACCCAGGAAAGAAAGTTGACAACCTCGCCGAAAACGAAGTCGGTCAACTCCGAGACAAAATTCTCGATTATAAGATTGAAGGGGACTTGCGTCGCGAGGTCGACCAGAATATTAAACGCCTGATGGATATCAACAGTTATCGTGGCTTGCGGCACCGTCGGCAGTTACCTGTCCGCGGTCAGCGTACAAATACCAATGCACGCACCCGTAAGGGTAAGGCGCGGACGATTTCTGTCGGTAGAAAAGCCAAAGAGGCAGGACGCAAGAGTGGATAATCCGCGTACGGGTTGCCAGTTTGCGATTATCCGTAGGTGAGGTCTCTAACCTTGGCTGTGGACATGAGGCTCTCTTAACTGACAACTGACAACTAACAAAGAGGAGAACAGTTTTGCGTGGAAGAAGAAGAGAACGCAAGAACGTCCCAGAAGGGATAGCGCATATACAAGCTACCTTCAATAACACAATTATTACAATCACAGACTTAAACGGAAATACCGTTGCTTGGGCAAATGCTGGTATGACTTTCACCGGTTCACGAAAGTCCACCCCATTTGCTGCACAGCAGACCGCGGAGGCATGTGCCCGTAGAGCAATGGATCACGGTATGAAACGCGTAGAGGTCAGAGTCAAAGGTCCCGGGTCCGGGCGAGAATCTTCTATACGAGCACTCGCTGCCGCCGGACTTGAAATTACATTAATGAAGGACGTGACTCCGATCCCACACAACGGATGTCGTCCCCCGAAGAGACGACGGGTTTGAGGAATACGAATGAGCAGATATTTAGATTCAGTCTGTAAATTATGCCGACGGGAAGGCGAAAAGCTCTTTCTCAAGGGACGGCGATGCAACGGTCCGAAATGTTCTTTTGAACGCCGTAGCTATCCACCTGGACAGCACGGACAGACCCCGCCCCGCCGCGGTCGCGAAAACAATTTCCGCAGGCAGTTACGCGCGAAACAGAAAGTAAAACGCACCTATGGTGTTTTCGAGAAACAGTTTCGGAACTATTATTTCAAAGCTGCCCGCCAAAGCGGTATTGCTGGTGAAAATTTAATTGGTTTCCTTGAACGCCGCCTTGACAATGTTGTTTTCCGCCTCGGATTCGCAACATCTCGAAATCAGGCGCGTCAACTCGTCAAGCATAACCACTTTACTGTCAATGGGAAGCGCGTTAACATTCCTTCCTATATAGTACAAGTTGGCGATGTCATCGCACCACGCGGGCGGAGTCGCAACCTCGCTGTTATTCAGGAGGCTTTAGAGTACGCACAGCATCGCGGCGCACCTGAATGGCTTGATGTTGACATCGAGAAGACGGAAGGACGCGTTCAGGGAGCACCCGTGGTAGAGCAGATCTCCGCAGACCTTGAAACACAACTCATCATTGAACTTTACTCCAGGTAGGCGTGTCCCCTATACCGTGTGTGTTATTAAATACTGAGTGTTTATGCATGGACACTCTTACAGCGCATCTGCATCCGATAAGATACTCGCAAGGACTTACAGCACACAAGGGACGTGGGGCATGTCCGATCATACGCTATCGATGCAAACTGTGAGTTGAATACGCCGACAGCATCCGGTGCTTCAGTTTGCACGCGTTCTAACATTCGTTTTAATTCTATGGGAGGAAATCGATGATAAGGTCCGAGCTCGTGATACCCGAGCGGCTGAAAACTGATATTGAGTCTTTACAGCCGGATTACGCAAAATATACCGCTGAACCCTTTGAGCGCGGATTTGGGACAACCCTCGGCAATTCTCTACGCCGAGTCCTCCTTTCCTCAATCAAAGGTGCAGCGATTACGGCTGTTCAGATCGAACAAGTTAAACACGAATACGACACAATTCCCGGGGTGCTTGAAGATGTCGTCCAAATCATTCTTAATCTCAAAGAGGTGCGCCTCAAGATTACTAACGACACCCCAATGACACTCACCCTGCACGCAGAAGGTTCAGGTGAAGTTACTGCCGCTGATATTCGTCCTAATTCAGACGTTCAGATTATCAATCCCGACCGGCATATTGCTACACTTGATGAATGCGAGGGGTTGGATATGGAAATTCATGTACAAACAGGACGTGGTTACTCTCTTGCTGAAGAACACAGACCAACAGACAACCCAATCGGGTTGATTCCTGTGGACGCAAAATTCTCGCCCGTTGAGAAGGTTAATTTCTGGGTAGAAGAGACGCGGGTCCGCGACACAACTAATTTTGATAAGCTCAACCTTGAAGTCTGGACTGATGCCACTATTACGGCGAAGGAAGCCGTCACTCGAGCTGCAGAAATTTTACTACAACAATTGGAACTCTTTACGGAATTCGATGAGAACTACGTCGAGCCTGAACCTGAGATTGATGAGGAAAAACTGAGGCGCAACCGATATTTAGCCAAACCTGTCGCGGAACTCGAGCTCTCGGTTCGCGCCAGCAATTGTCTCGAAACTGCAAATATCAAGACCATCCGAGAACTCGTTACAAAAGAGGAAAAGGATATGTTGGAATACAAGAATTTCGGACGCACTTCGCTTAACGAAATTAAGGAGCAACTCGCCAACATGGGGCTTTTCCTCGGAATGAAACTCGACGATATGGACGATGCCGACATCGACGAAGAAAATATGGCGCAAGAATCTTTGCAGCCGCCCATGTAATTCTTCACGACGACGCTCATAGGAGGAATACAATGCGTCATAGAAAAAGCGGGAGGAAACTCGGACGGACGAGTAGCCATCGGAAGGCACTTTTTCGTAACCAAGCCACCGCACTCTTTGAGCATGAACAAATTCGGACAACGCTCGCTAAGTGCAAAGAACTGCGTCGCGTTGCTGAAAGATTAATTACGCTCGCGAAGCAGGGCGATCTGCCCGCACGTCGACAAGCCGCAAAAATGCTCTACGGTACCCATCTACATTATAAACCGAGGCGCGGAGAAGAAGCCAGTAGGGTTGATAAACACGCCGTTCTGCGAAAACTCTTTGATGATATCGGACCCCGTTATCAAGACCGGAACGGCGGATACACCCGTATCATCCGTGGTGAACTCCGAAAAGGAGACGGCGCACAGATGGGCTACATTCAACTGGTGTAATGGCTAATAGCGGTCAGCAGTCAGGGCGGGTTTCTCCACTGCGTTCCGAAACCCTCTCAGCGGTCAGTTAAGAGACTTTCTGTAACGCTCGCGTCTTTGCTGGTGCCTGAGAGTGTAGCGCAGCGGAACGCCTACGCAAGTCGCGTGTGGACTTGCGGGACAATGCTGAAAGCGAAGCGTGCTAATTAAAACCGATACGCCGCTGATACAAACACCCGATGTGTCAAGTGTTCAGTTTTGACATCATTGCGCTCTTGTGCCCAACCACCGAGCACATACGTAACATCAAGTTTCAACGAATCCTCGAAAATTTTACCGACTCCTGCTGTCAAGAAATCATGCGTATCTACCTGGGTAGATCTGAACGGGATAGGATCGCGAAGATAGCCGAGGCGGATATGTGTTGTAATAATCGGTATCCGATATTCCACACCCAATCGAACCTGAAGTGTTGTGGCATAGTACTCCTCAAAATTGTCTTGTGAAATATCATCTGCCGGCGCGGGATCGTAGCGCGTCTGTGTCCAATCTGTCAGTTGGAGGTCGCCCGCGAATATCAGCTGCTTGTCGAAGAGTTTCACAGCAATCCCCGTTCCGACTTCAAACGGACGCTCAATATCATACACTAAGGCACCGCTTTCCGTATCACTTGACCTTTCTCCGTCATCGTAATCGGCGATCGTTGATTGATACCAGAGTTCATCGACACCTAATTCTACGGGGGATACTACGTTTACACCGAGGCTAATCTCATCAGTGAGGTGTGCAAGAAGCCCTATCCTACCGCCTACGCCTGAATACTCCCGATCAATCTCGTCGTCATATCTGAAACGTGCCAACTCCCGATCTATGTCCACGATGTCGGTCGCCGTTACGTCCAATTCATTAAGACTATTCCCGTGCCAGAAATCCAAGGAACCGCCAATCAGAATGTGTTTTGAGACGTATACGCTCGTGCCGAAACTCCAAATCCCGATACCGCCGCTATACACATCGGTTTCATTGATAGCAAGCCCGCTGAATTCCGTACCGGAACTCGGATCAATCCCTTGAATCGCTGTCTGATAATCAAAGTTTTGCGGACGGTTGTAACCGAAAGCGATTGCCCAACCCCCCTGTCTCGCCTGAAACGGATAGACAAACCCAATAGAATTCAGACGCATCTGTGAGCGACTCGTTGCTGTTTTCACTGCATCACCCGTAAAGTAGGTATCAGCAATCGCTGTGTTGTGCGATAGGCTGCTGAACATCTCAAACTTTTGGATTTGTGCCATCCCTGCCGGATTCCAATAGAGTGCCGTGAAATCATCAGCGAGTCCAAGGGAGGCACCCCCCATCCCCATTGCCCGCGCCCCGAC
>VXZL01000434.1 GCA_009845505.1 Candidatus Poribacteria bacterium
TGAAAACATTGTATCAAATTTACAATTTCAAGTCAAATTATTCATTTAAAATTCAAGATGACTTAGCCCTCATTTTTATAGTAGGTGCATAGATCGTCGGTGTCAGTTGTGAAAAAGGAGCGCGCGTCTATAGGCGTGCCCAGAAGCACTTCACAGGGATTGAACCGAAATTATTTTTTCTTGACAAAATTTGTATTTCTTTTTAAACTCCATACAGTGTTTATCAACACGGTAAAAAATCAGACTTCGCGTTTTTGATGGCAATTTAATGCTGGTTCTTCCTATTTTGATTTCTGTCAAGGTAAAACATCACGTATCCGCGTGACGAATTGTAAAACAATTAAGAAGATGTTAGAAATGTTAAGAAATTTTTTCTCAAGCCCTAACGTACCAGGGCGGCTGATGGTTGTGCTTACCTTCACTGCGGGGATTATTTTCGCGGGGGCATTTAATGGTTTTGTTGTGGAAACAGAGGCGAAGAGTTGCTGTGGCGGTGGAGCGGAGGTATCGCTTTTCACTAGCAGTGAAAGTAATAGTGACGGCTGCACGTGTATAGGTGGTAGTTACTGTGGATCTTGCGATACTTCGTCCGACTGCAGCGGTTCTAAATCCACGTCTTGTTATGGCGGATGTGAATGTTCCAGTTGTACTACAGGGACTACTGTTTGCGGCAATGATGATGATCAAGCTTGCAGCAGCGTTTGTGATGATGACTCTTAATCACAGTGATCTTACAAGATGGGATCTTCCAGAAGGGGCAAAAGTTAGGTTTGGCCGAGGCCTTGTGATGGACATGGCATTTTCACCAAATGGAATTCATCTTATTGTTGCAACCCCAATTGGTGTTTACTGGTATGATCTTGTCACAATGGAACCTACTGCTTTGTGGGAAAACGAAAGGGGGATGGTTTCTACCGTCTCTCTTTCCAGTGACGGTTCTCAAGTTGCCACCAGTAATGCAGATGGTATTGTTAAATTATGGCATGTTGCTACCCAGCAATGTACTGTCAGAATACAAGGGTGGCATTGCGGAACTTCTGATATTGTCTTTTCACCGGATGGTCAATACATCGCAGCGTCTGGGGTTCAATATGGAAGTATTTATGTTTGGCATACAGAAACTGGAAGTCATGTCGCAAGTTTCAAGGTTGTAGAACCACAGAAAGGTCCCCGCGCTTCTCATTTACCGTTGTGTTTTTCACCTGATGGACAATTGCTCGCTTATGTTTCTGCCCAGTTTGTCATATCCGTGCGGCACTTGGCAACAAAGGAGCTCGTGACAAACATCATTATGACCCCGAGGCAAGTAAATGCCCTTACCTTTTCTCCTTGTGGGCGGTTTCTTACTATTGCTGTAGAAAAAGGTGGAATTAGGCAATGCCCGGGGATTCAGGTGTGGAATATTAGGCAAGAAGTCTTGGAAATGACGAATATGGCATACGACGGGAATAGCGTAATACCTGTTTATTCTTCTAAAGGTGCTTTGCGAGTTGCAGAGGTTGATACCGACAAAGTTGTAATTTGGGATGCCGATCAGTCGGAAGCACTTGACATTTTTGAAAATATAGGACGCATCGAAGTGGTCCACTTTTCAACCGATGGTAAACAGCTGGGAATCGCTACCCATCGTGAGATTCTTGTCTGGAATGAGAAGAATCCATCTGTGGTGGGCCTTCTGCATGGACATACACTTCCTACGGGTTCCGTGTCCTTTTTGGATAAAGGTACGGTCCTGGTAAGCAGGTATTGGGGCGAAAGCGGTGTTGTATTTTGGGATATTGATCGTAGGCAGGCAATATGGAAACATCCAATAACGGTAGGTCATAGAGGGAAAATTTGTGCTCTATCTCCTTGTGAAAAATTATTAGCTTTCAATATGGGGCAAGCTGGTCAAATCATTGAGGTTTGGGATGTTCCCTCTAAGACGCGGATTACGACACTTAACAAACATCAACGGGATATAACAGTTCTGACATTTTCACCTATTGGGCAGATTCTCGCGAGTAGTGATGTCGAGGGAAAACTTTATCTATGGGACGTTCAATATTGGGAAAAGTATCGTGTGTTATCCGTGACAAACAGAAGTATTACCGGAATGGCATTTCACCCAAATAAGGCAAAACTCGCTATTATCTCTGTAGACAAAGAAGCCTCGGTGTGGGATATAGAGAAAGGTGAACAGATTGGCGTGCTTCCTTTGGGGATCCGTTTAGATAGCGCTATGTATACGGGTGATGAACGGGATATCCGATGCCACCTGAAGCGAGACGTTTCACCATCATGGCGAGCATCTATCCATTCAATTACCTTTTCTCCATGTGGCGATCTCATCGCAGGTGGGTTGTTCGGTGAAATTCGCTTCTGGGATGCAACAACGTATGAGATTCATAAAGCAATGCGACTCCCTGAGGGGTGCCAACGCCCTTACGTCTTAGTATTTTCTCCATGTGGACGCTATCTCGCTTCTGGTTCTTGGTGGCAGGAGACAGATAAGGTGTCCATCAGGTTATGGGAGGTTGCCACCGGTAAAAATATTACTACTTTCTGGGGGCATCCGACTGATATTCAAGATCTTACCTTTTCACCAGATGGTAAGCTTCTGGCGAGTGCAAGTTTTGATGGCACCATTCTGTTATGGGATGTGAAGCCGTACTTATCCGAATGAAACGTTATGATGCTATTGCTGCAGGTATCTCACATATTTCTCAAAATCGGTTACGTGCCGGTCTGTCCATTCTCGGTATCTGCATCGGAATCGCGAGTGTGCTTTGTATGATAGCCATCGGCGAGGGGGCAAAGCAGATAATCACCGACGATATTGAGAAACTCGGTGGTTCTAATCAAGTGCAGTTCTGGACGCGGACCTCTATTTGGAAAAATAGGCGGTTGATTCGGCGCACCACTGAACGCTATACACTTGAAGATGTGGACAGCATTGAATCGGAATGCCCTGATGTTTTGTTTGCTCTACCGAAAAGTGATAGAATGCGTGGGACAATTACGAATCGAGACGGGGGACACATATATTTCTATGTAGAAGGTGTAACCGCAGCATACTCGCAAGGCTTGCGATGGAAAGTGCAGACGGGTCGATTCTTTACAGAAAACGAGATTGACAGTGCAGCACAGGTTTGCGTTCTTGGTGCTACTGCTGCTGAAGAACTGTTCGGCAAGGCTACAGCCTTAGGACGAGAGGTGAGGATTAAGTTACACTGGCGGCAGACCCCCATACGGTGCCGAGTTGTAGGCATTATGACCCCCAAAGGTAGAAGCCTCCGGAGTTACTATTCTCTGGACGAAACTGTATTTTTGCCACTCACAACACACTTGCAGCGCCTCTCTGGTGATCACTACATTTACGGATTTACAGTGTTTTTCAAAAAAGATGCGGATGTGTACCGGGTCATTGCTTACGTTAAGGAAGTCCTACGTAAAAGACATCGGGGAAAAGAGGACTTTATCGGTTATTGGATACCAAAGGGGACCGTCAGACGGTTAGAACACATCCAACAAGTGATTCAAATCGCTCTGGGTTCTATTGCCGGGTTCTCGCTGTTTGTGAGTGGCATCGGTATCATGAATATATGTCTTGTTTCTGTCGGTGAAAGGAC
>VXZL01000493.1 GCA_009845505.1 Candidatus Poribacteria bacterium
TTAAGTCGATATGTTTAAGGGACAGGCACTGAGACCTGTCCCTACCGTCTTTTGATTAATACTCAGACTTGATGTTTGCCCATGTGGTGCTCAATTTGTCCTTAGGATCAACGGAAAATAAAACACCTTTGTTCATATCAGCGTTAATTTCGTCCTCGCTCAAGGCACGTGTATAAAAAGCAAACTCATCAATAAATCCGTTGAGGTATTGAATATCTGCCTCATTGTCCTTGCGGAGAACAATAGCACCCGTCGGTGCGGCAAAGATTGTGAACTTACCACTCCAATCATCTTCACCCACCACTTTGCCGTTGAGATAAGACTTCTGAACTTTGCCGTCATACGTGCCAGCAATATGCACCCACTTCTTAGTTGGTAGAACCGGAATCGGTGTCCGGTGTTCTGTGTTTTTAGTGTCGTAGATGTAGAACACCATATCCGCGGCCCCTTCGATGAAGGTTTCCGCGGGCCACGCTCCTGCAGCATTCAGTGATTCCCAGATTTGCTGTGTGTCACCGGTAGGTGCCTTAATCATTACCCAATGCTCCACGGTCATCTCTGTGAGTTCAACGTCGGTGAGGCCGGGTACCTCTGGTGGTGATTTAATAGCGCTTTGCTCACACTCCATCGCACCGCCAATTTTGCCCTCCTTGCTCCAGTCTGCGCCATCGACTTCGGCATCAAACCCGTTCCCGGTGTCGTCTACAACCTCTTTGTCATCATCTTCGTCGAAGGAGTAGTAGATTAGTAGGTCAGGATCGTTCCGAATCGCTTCAACGTTCGCTGAAAACGCGAGGACAGCACAGAAAGCCAGCCAGAATAGTAACCTTTTCATCGTGATTCTCCTTTTTTAATGGTTGTTGGTTATCAGTTGTCAGTTGACGGTTACCAGTAGTAAGTCGAAGCCGAGCTATCTGTTCGACTTAATGTTCGCCCAAGACGTAGTGAGTTTCCCTTTCGGTTCTATAGGTGTTAGGAACGACGTAGCATCTTGGTCCATGCTCGCTTGGATCTCGTCAGCCGAGAGGGCACGCTCCCAAAGTCTAACCTCGTCAACGCTCCCTGTCCACGCTTCACCGCCCCAAGTACCGATAGTCACCGCACTCGTGTTTTGAGCCGGAGCCACGGGATTGCCAGATTCTTCGGAATACGTCACCTCGCCGTCCACATAGATCTCCACTAAGCCGTTGTTGTCGTCTGTATGGGTATAAGCGAGATAGTACCATCTGCCTAACTCTAATTCTGTTTCGTTATCGTTAATATCTTTGAATCCACCATTTGCACCGTTTGTCCAAACTTTGATACCGTTTCCTGGATTCATACCGAACCCGAAACCGATATGCCGAGTTGCCCCGCTCTGCCGGGTACCGAAGATAATAGCGTGTGCGTTTGGCAGTCTGTCGAGTTGCACCCATGCCGCCTGTGTAATCGCGCCTTCGAGATGGAAAGTAGCGTCGTCTTCAATAAGGACGTGATCTGCAGCCGCCCCAAATTGAAGGGCTTTGCCGAATTGTCCGTCAATCCATGTTGCGCCGCCCATCACTTCGCCTTCAAATCCGTTTGGTGAGAAGTCTTGTGTCACGGACCCCGAGCCTTCATCAAGCGGCATATACAGAACAAGCCCGTCCATTAAATCAGCGTGAGCGAATGCCGCCGTTATGAGTAGACAAAATGTGATTACTGAAAAAATTTTCATTGGGATCTCCTTAAACCAAAAAGTGAAGAATCTAACGTTATGCTGAAATACTAAAGAACAGAGGACAACAATTGCCTCTCCTACCTCAATCGCATTCTAACAAATTTGCATTTCTGTTTCAAGACGTAAAATTTTATTGCACAATCGCCTATTTGTTTGACGGGGCTTTTTGTATAACGGGAATGACATAGCTCCGAATTTTCACCGTATTGATTGTCTCGGTCCCTACACGCGGTTCAGGGTTTTGACGGTGATCGAAGACGACGTAATAGCCTTCCGTTGCGTTTTCCAATGTAAGGTACGCTGCGAGTTGCTGCTTTCCTGCTTGATAGGACCTATCGCCTTCCCAAATCTTTGTTTCAACGATATACTTTTGCTGCTTGTGTAAGATGATGAGGTCCATCCTACCCCGACCGGTTCGGACTTCAAGGAACATGTTGGCACCCACGACCCGGACGAAGTGATCCAAGTAGGCGTAAAGCAGGTGTTGTCCAACGTATTCTTGCGGTGTATCTGGGACTTGCAAAATACGGAATCCTGCGCGTGCAATGAACGCCTGAAAGTTATTGAGGAGTGCCTCTATCTCAAGTTGACCTGTAGATGAGAGATAATCGCTGAAGTCTGCCCTTGTGTCTTCAGAGAAGTATTCCGCTTCAAGTCCGTTCACTGTCGGCTTGAATATCTGAAGAATGCGGTGTTGATAAATCGGGTTAACGATCTCACACATTCCATCAGTACCTGCTGCGATAACGCCGTAAGTGACGAGTTCCTCTATGAGGGTGTCGTCGGGATTGAATGGCACGCCTCTATCGTAAGAAGCGATTTTCAGGAGGAGGGTTTCAAAGTGCCGGTCCCTGCGGACATTGGTTCGCAGATGATCGATGTTGGTGTTCCCTTCCCTTAGCAGGCGTGTATGTGCTTTTGCGAAGTGCGTCATTGTCAGCATTTCCGTTTTGGGGACGCCCAGTTCTTCGGTCAGAATTTGGGTCAGGCGATTGACGAGGAACGGCTGTCCTGCCGTCTGTTTGTGTAGGGTTTCAACGACTTCAGGGGCGAAAGTTTGGCCCACCTCATCGATATACTGCATGAGAAGTTCGCGCACCTGTGCCAGCGTGAAATTGGGCAGTACGAATTCGTCTTGTATGTTGAAAGGCGAGATAGAGGCATCATAGTTGAGCTGTCTGATGTTCTTAACCCCCGCGATACCGACGCTGTGCGGACATCGGGGCTTCCCAGCAATGTAGATATGGCGGAGGGCGTGCAGAAAGCCTTGGACTGCATCCTGCGGAATCCCATCAAACTCGTCGATGATAAGAACGACGCGATGCGGTGCTAACACCTTTCCGAGTTGTGTAAAAAACCTTCGGGTTGTGACGGGGTTGGTGAGTTTCGCATTTTCTAAAAATTGCATGAGGGCTGCAGGGGGCGTGCTCCCGCGCTGCTCAAAGACGTTATTGATTGCCTCGTGAACATCTTCGGAGAATCCCGAATAAAAATCGGATCCGGTGAGTGTCGCATAAGTCTCCACATTGAGTTGGATAGGGAAATAGAGATCTTCTTTTTTGGTGAGTCTGTCCACTGCTTGTTGAAAGAAGGTTGTTTTTCCTGTCTGTCGAGGTGCGAAGATGACGATGTATTTTCCGTTTTTAATGCGTTGAATAAAATCCTCGGTTTCCTTGGAGCGTGTGACGATATAGTTCTCTTTAGGATTGACGGGTCCGTGTGTGCCGAAGGTTCGCATGGTATGCCCCTCGTTGTTAGGTTTTTTATGCGTTTATTGTATCACGCGGAGTGCTGTATGTCAAGGTGTGCGTGATTGCGTAAAATTTTATTGCAAAGAACAATCTGTTTTTGCTTCAAATGTTTCACCTTGTGGAAATTTAAAAAAGTTTGCAATACAGACCTGTGTGTGAT
>VXZL01000305.1:0-582 GCA_009845505.1 Candidatus Poribacteria bacterium
AACTTTCTATCGATCAAATCATAAAAATGTATAACTAATTATTGATTCTACTATATTCCACCACACGCGCGGAGAGATATAGTAAAGCACGAAAATAAGTTGACACTCCACGATAACGTTACCCACTCGTAGGGGCTGGGTAACCCAGCCCCTACGGTCAACCGCGCGTCTAAATAATTATGGGCTTTACTATAATGCATGCCTTTGGTGATTATAGCGTGGCAATAGAGAACTATGAGACAGCCCGTGAAATAGATCCCGATTATACTGATGTATGTAAAGACCTTGAGTTAGCGAAAAAGGCTCTTGAACAAGCGAAAGGAGGACCAACCGAAGATTGAGTGAAGATATTCTATACACATGCCGCTCTTACAGGGCTTGCTTCTATTGATTGCGCGCGTTCTATGAACATGCCGCCCCTCTGGGGCTGAAGTAGTTATCGATGGTCAGCTATCAGAAACTATAGCCTCCTCTGTAGGAGCGAGCTGCGCTCGCGATACCATAATCCTCTTTGGTAGGAGCGAGTTGTGCTCGCGATATTGTATACCAAACCAATCTTCTGTAGGAGCGAGTTGTGCTCGC
>VXZL01000305.1:592-3607 GCA_009845505.1 Candidatus Poribacteria bacterium
GTGCTCGCGATATTGTATACCAAACCAATCTTCTGTAGGAGCGAGTTGTGCTCGCGATATTGTATACCAAACCAATCTTCTGTAGGAGCGAGTTGTGCTCGCCATACTGACGATAAAAACAATCTCTAACCACAATACTTATAGGAATATGAAATGCAACAAATACCCTCTCGCGGACACCGCCAACTCCGTAAAGGTAGACACTCGATACCCGGCACTTACTATTATCTTACCTTCACTACACTTAACAAAAAAACGCTGCTCACAACTCCTAAAATCGCAGACATCATTTTTCAGGCATTTGATTGGCTCGAAGCAAATGATCGGCTCAGATGGTTTTGTATCGTTGTGATGCCAGATCATATCCACACCGTTATCCAGCTCGGCAATAAACAAAAATTGTCAAGGCTTATCCAATCGTTCAAGAGCCACACAGCGAAACAGATTAACGCGTGTTTGGGTCGTAGTGGTTCGATTTGGCAACCTGCTTACCACGATCACGGTATTCGGCGGGATGAATCATTGAATGCTATTATTGAGTATTGTTATCATAACCCGGTGAGAGCAAGATTGGTAAAGGTTGCGAAGGATTATCCGTATTGGCGATGTAAATATGAAATGGAATGAAGGAGATTGCGGGTAACAAAGATCGCGAGCGCAGCTCGCTCCTACAGAAGAGGGTTTGAATTATGGTGTGCGCCTAAGTTATATATGCACCTAAGAAGATCGCGAGCACAGCTCGCTCCTACAGAAGAGAGGTTGGATGGTTTACAATGGCGGCAATGCTGCGATGATCTCAACGGTTTTGAGGCTGACGGTGATGACGCGGGCGATGAGGTCTACGATATAGCGTGGTTCGTCTACACGGTTCGGGTCATTGACGATACCGCTCCGTTTGTCTACCTTGACGCGATACTGATCTACGATCCACTCTAACGCTGAACGGGTGCCTAACCGATAGTCATAGACCTCCAGAGGGATGCCGTCTAAGGTGAGGAAATCATTGTATTTCAACTGCGCCTTGTCTTTGGAGAGCTTCATCTTCTCGACACGCCAATTGATCGGCATACCGGGTGTTTCAATGTATTTGAGTCCGTCGTATTTGGGGACAGATGCATAGTTGATGTGAAGGTCTGCGAGTTGCGCACCAGCATTGGCAAATCCCCAGAAGTCTTCGGTGAAGGGGATATGCGGTAAATCGCGCTTAAGGTTCATCTCGTATTTCTCGCGATAGGTAGGATGGTGCAAGAGGGCATAGTTATAGTGGAAGATGTCCCATTTGGTGATGGTGTTGTCATTGTAATGGATTCGGAATTCTGCTAATGCCCAATCGGTGATGTTTTCTTGTCGGTTTGTGCCGTCTTCGTTGTAGGTGTAGAAGGGGAAACATTGAGAATCTCCAGCAAGATGAACATCTGGTATTTGCTGTGTCATTAAGCAGTGAAATGATTGTTTACTTCCAAGAGTCGTGAGGCAAATCGCCCGATTTTCCGTTTCTGTCTCTGGTGTAGGGAAAATGGATGGAAACACGTACACGACATCGTTTATTGTTCGGTCAAAGTAAAGATTTGATTTGGTAAACGGACGATAGAGCGATATTCTCACCTTATGTTCAGCATATTCTGCAATTGTGCCTCGTTTTAACTTTACCTTTAAATCTCGGCTCCAACTGATTTTCGTGTCATCATATGCCACAAAATTATCAACATTGATTTCTCGTTGATTTTCCTGCCGATTCCATCTATCCACCTCTGTATTATAGGTATCATTCATCCTCCGGACATTCTCAGTGAGGATATTTCGGTTAAAGTTGTAAGCCCACGCATCGCGGCAGGTTATCACGCCGCGGCTGTAGGTTTTGAAAATCACATCTATTGCAGCACCCTTTTTCGCCTTTGCCTCTTTTGTGCCCATCGGGATGAAAGTATCAAATTCAGCGTGGAGACCTTCTGTCAACCAAGTATGCTTTGCATCAATCTTCGCCTGTTTCATCGGGACTTTTGTATAGTCTCTGAAGTCTGTCAAAAGTTTCTGTTTCTCGCGTGCTTTGAGATAGTCGTCAACAGAATAGAGCCAAACCTCAGCTGTCTCCGATGTTGATTCTGCCTTCTTGATGAATAGACTGATTCCGACACCAACCCGAATCTGATCGTCAAAAACGTTGCCACCCTCTTTTCGACGGCGTTCACCGGAGGTGCGTGCGTTCCCTTTCAGATCAATATGATAAATTCTTGTGAAATCCTGTTCGAGATGTTTTCGCATGCCGTCAAACGCTATACCGTCAAGAAAGCCGTTGTTTGTCACAAACGCAACAACACCCTCGTTTCCAATTCGTTTTGATGCCCAGAGAATTGCTTTCACATAGGGATCCGAGAGCCCGTTTTTATTGGTTGCTTTTGAGTCTTGTGAATATGTCTCCTTTAGCAACGCGTCCATTGTCTCGTACTTCCGATTTTTATTATTGTCGTTCTCGTTAATCTGTCCCATATTGTAGGGCGGATTGCCAATAACGACGAACATATCCGCTGCCTTTTGTCTCTTGACCCGTTCTGTGTTTTCACGGGTAAAAAGCTCCCCTTGCTCCTGCTCAAGCAACTCAAATGTATCCGCGAGCGCGATGCCTTCAAAGGGTAGATATGTCCCTGTCCGCTGGAAGAACTCCTGCTCAATGTTGAGGCTGGCGATGTAGTAGGGCAACAGCATTACCTCGTTGCAGTGGAGTTCGTTGCGGTATTTCTCCTCTAACGCTGTGCCTTGGATGTCCTGCATGAGCCGGACGATGAAGTTGCCCGTCCCGACAAACGGATCAATGATATGTACCCCGGTATCCGAGAGTGATCGACCAAACTCGGTTTTGAGGATATGCTCCACACTTTTCACCATGAAATCGACAATCGGTTGCGGTGTGTAGACAATACCGTGTGTGTCCGCCACATCCGCAGAGAACCCCTGAAAGAATTTCTCGTAAAACGTGTTGAGGAAGTGCTGTTTTTGGGTGAAGTCTCTGCAGAGCAT
>VXZL01000057.1 GCA_009845505.1 Candidatus Poribacteria bacterium
GTGCTGAAAAATAGCCAACCTTTTAAGAGGAATTATCAATTAGAATTGGTATAAGTTGCTAATTTGTCAAACTTGTCAGTATTATAGTGCATTCTAAAAATAAATTTGCACTCCCGACCTACGGTAGGCGAGATTTCCTAACCTCGCTGATGTACAGTGTATAAGTAATTATCGGCTTGACTATATTATGAAAGTAAAAAAATTAAGTATTACCCTTCTGATTGTTAGTATCTTATGCCTTGCCGCGTTCATTCGTTTCCAAGGCATCACGAATGTTCCATCGGGGCAGCTAACTGGCTCGGATGGTTATCTCTATTATCGGCAAGCGCAACTCATCTCTGAACACGGGCAGCTGCCAGAACGGGATATGCATCGATGGCTGCCCCTCGGTAGAGATTTAGGGCAAACCCTTAATCTCTACAGTTATGCCCTCGCTTATACCTACAAAGCGGTCGCGTGGATATTTCCGAACGTCACACTGTATCATGTTACCGTTTATATGCCTGTTGTCTGCTTTTGCATAGGGCTTGGGGTGCTTTGCCTCTTTTTCTCGCGGACTTTCGGACTCCTTTTTTCGAGCATTGTTGGCGTACTTCTGGCGACTCTTCCGGGTGCAATCACTCGCAGTACAGCTGGCTTTGGGGATAGAGACAGTTGGTGTCTCATGCTCGGTATCCTTGCTGTCACAACCTATCTCGCCTCGTTGCAATCGCATCATCCACGCAAACGTCTTTTATGGACGCTCGTCAGCGGTTTTATTATGTTCCTTGGAGGGATCAGCTGGGAAGGCTTCGGTGTGTTTCTCAGCATTGTTCTTTGTGTTGAAATCTGGCGGTTTATCACCTCCAAAACAGAGGACCAATTGGGATTCTATCTACTCTGGGTATGTACCTTCGTGCCATTGCTCTACCTTGCATCTCCTGCTTACCGAAGTGGGCAAGGATTTTCGACACACGTTGCTGCCCTAATGCTCGTGCCACCGCTGGCATTTTTGGGTATCCGTTGCCTCCGACATCTTCTTATCACAAGGGCCCCCTTTGCTGCGAAGCTCCGACCACACGCTCGCACGCTCGCACTCGGATTAACCCTCGCAAGCGTTGCCCTCGGCCTCGGTTATATCCTTATACAACGCGGCACTTTTGCCGATACCACTGTGCCTTTCAGCCAAAACACGCTGATGCAGAGTATTGAGGAACTGCAAAGCACTTTTCTGATGTATTGGATGACCCACTACGGCAGTGTCTTTATGTTGGGGAGTCTTGGGGTTATCATGTTAGTCTTCCGATTTTGGAGAATGAAAGGAGGGGTATTTGCGGTTTCGCTGATACTCTTCACCGGAACAACCTTTTATCGCAGCGTCCTTGATTCCTTTTTTGGGGTATTCGTTGGCAATTTCTTATTTAGCATCGCAATTGCTACCTGTCTCATCGGCTTTCTTGTGCTTGCATGGCAACGAAAAGCTGCCGTTGAGAATGAACTCATCTACATCACCTTTGCCGTATGGTCGCTCTTCTGGATCGCACTCACACGCGATGCAGAACGCTTCAACTTTTTTGTTGGGGTATCCATTGCCTTCTTTACCGCGGACCTTATCCTTTTCCTTACCACTTTTTATGCCGCTAAAGTAAAACACCGCCTACCCCAACTTCTCTTAAAAACAGCGATTCCCGCACTAATGCTGACCTTGATTCTGTTCTGGGCACCTGTCGGTGGGCACGCAAATCGTACCATGTCCACTGCCATCAAATCTCACAGAGCAACACCCGGAAGAGGCAGCCTCGCTCAGGCGTTCGCTTGGATGAAGCACAATCTACCTTCCACTGCTGTTGTAGCTGCCGACTGAAACCACGGGAATCAGCTCAATGTACTCGCTGGGGTTAAAACTATTGTTGATCAGGACCACTACATGCCTCATCGGATAGCACTCTACCGACAGCACGTTAATTTCGCTGAGACTGAACGCGAAGCGTTGGAGTTTCTGAAATCTCACGCCGCAACCCATCTCATGCTGACGGGTAAAGAAACCGCTACGGCACCGTTTCTACGCGGAGAACCCAGCAGCGCGTTTCTGCCTATTTATCCGACAGAAAACTTTACGAAGGCACTCGTTAAGGTCTGGGAAATTCACTATCCAACCGAAAATTAACACAGTTTTTCATGGGTTATCGCACTTTTTTCCAGTCCAATGCATTTTATGCAACCTTACCTCACTTCAACCGCGTTATTATATTATGAGGTCCATAAGATGTAAGAAATGGTATAAAAGGTAGATAAGATAGATAGCGTCCACATTTCAATTGAAAAAGATAGGAAAAGTAATGCTTCACAGAACCAAAGGAGATAAATCGAAACAACACGTAGACGGACCGTACTCAATACGCGGCAATTACGAGAGTATTATTGGGAGAAGTCCGCGGATGCTCGAGGTTCTCAAACAGGTTGATAAAATCGCAAATACAATAGCGAAAGTCCTGATTTGTGGTGAAACAGGAACCGGTAAAGAGTTGATAGCACGTGCGTTACATCAGAACAGCGAGCGGGCGAAAAATAAGATGATTTCTCTCAACTGTGCAGCGATTCCCGATATGCTGCTTGAGAGTGAATTGTTTGGACATGAAAAAGGCGCGTTTACCGACGCGAAAACACAACATATCGGCAGATTTCAAAGGGCGCACAACGGAACACTTTTCCTTGATGAAATCGGTGATATGCCACTTGCCCTGCAAGCAAAGTTGTTACGAGTTATTGAAACAAACGAGATTGAACGTCTCGGCGGAACGAAGCCTATTTCAGTGAATGTTCGCGTTGTTGCAGCAACGCACTGTCACTTGGCAAAAGCGGTTGAAAATGGCACTTTCCGTAAAGACCTTTACTATCGCCTGAAGGCTGTTTCTGTTGCTTTACCCTCCTTACGCGAACGGCGAGAAGACATTCGCGTGTTAGCAGAATACTTTAGTCAAACAACATTGCAAAACTTACAACCGGCCGGTGCGTAAAATGGCACCAGAGACACTCGACCGTCTGCAAACCTATCCTTGGCCAGGAAATGTCAGAGAATTGGAAAACGCATTAATCAGTGCAGTGCTTCTGAGCGACGAAGAGGTTATTCTACCGAGACATCTGCCTGAAGAAATTTTGGCATTTGGACAGCCACCCGCGAACGTTCCACAAGAAGGGCTTATATCTGAAGACCAACAAGCCACCCATATTCCCCTCGGTACAAGCCTCAAGGTTGTTGAAGAAGCCTTCATCCGCGACACTTTGGCGTGGCAGAACGGAAATCGGACGAAAACGGCGAGAATATTAGGGATTAGCGTACGGACATTGCACAATAGATTGAAAGATTAGGAAGCACGTCTTTTTTAAGTCTAAGACCTTATGTAGATTGAAGTTCTGGTGGGAATTTGTTGGGAGAGATGAAACTGATGATTTTTATCTACTTCCAGCAAAGAATCGATCCGTATAAACACTAATCCAAGGTTGCGTTTGATGAAGACTTATACTAAATCAATGAAAGTGAGAAATAAAAATGTTACTAACATTTGAGGGTATTGATGGGTCAGGAAAAACCACAATATCAAGGAT
>VXZL01000596.1:0-342 GCA_009845505.1 Candidatus Poribacteria bacterium
CGTGTTCCTCGGCTTTTTCGTAAATCAGTTCGTCGCTATAAATGTTATTGACTTTGTGTCGGAAGTCTAAAAGTTCTTTTAATTTTGGCAAAGTTTCCTGAGAGATCACAGGCGGACGTTCAGGTTGTCGCTCTCCCATCTGTTCGAGGAGGTCATTATGCCACCGGCTTCCTCTGGGTGTGTGCATATCTACTTCACGGGCGATCCGCTCAAAAATCCGCTCAATGCCTCTGTAGACATCGGTGAGATCGGTAGCGATTGTCCTTTCTATATATTTCTTGTAGTTAGGAGGGGCTTTCTCAATATCTTGTAACGCATTCGCAATGCCTTGAACGGTTCGTT
>VXZL01000596.1:352-3584 GCA_009845505.1 Candidatus Poribacteria bacterium
GTTCTATTTTTGTGCGTTCATCGGAAATGCGTTGGACAAGTTTGATTTGACTCATCTGGTAAATTTCTCTGGTTTCCATGGATACTGCGGAGTATGTTTGGTTCATCAATTTGAGAACGTCCCTTTCTCCTTTCTTAATAGGAATTGCTTGGCTCATAACCCGCTTGCGAAAAAGCCCGCTGGACGTTTCAAAGTCTATAATGTCAATTTTAAACTCGGAACCCAAATCATCTGTCTGCCAGAGTGCTTCCAGACATTTGTTATATGAGAGTCCCCAGACCATGATATCAATATCTGAATGCTTGGTAAACCATCCCCGCTCAGCGAGGGAGCCGAAAACCGCCACTTTTTCGGCACCGTAATTTTGATAGAGTACAGTGGCGACGCGATGTGCTGTCTCCCATGCGCGTCGAAGTAGTGCCTCATCAACCCGACGGTTTTCCCATTGGCGTTTGAGGTTTTCTCTGCATTTGGCAAGTTCTGATGGAGACATTTCGCTTGTCGTCGTTGCGCTATGCATGTTTAACCTCCGACTCTCTGTTTTGAGAAGGTGTAGACGCTTAATTATGGCTGAATGGAACCTGCATAGAGGTCGTTCAAAGCATCCTCGGGAAGCGGTTCAGGGCTGTTTTTGGCAAACTCAAGTGCTGCGTCAAGTTCGTTTGAGAGTTCTTCCTCAAGTGCTGAGAGTTCTTCTTGGCTGATGCCCTCTTCTTCGATGAGAACTTGGGCGAGTCGACGAATTGGATCGCGTAGCCGTTCCTGCTCTTGAACCTCTTCGCGGTCTCGGTAGGAGGTTCCTGGATCACCGATATGATGTCCTCGGAATCTATAGGTATCACAGTTGAGGAGCGTCGGTCCGCCGCCGTCTCGGGCGCGTATGACGGCTTCACCTGCTGCCGCATACACCTTAAGCACATCGTTTCCATCGACAGTGATGCCGGGCATATCGTAGGCAGGGGCACGGACAGCGGCAATATCCTCTACGCGTTGGTGTTCCCGTTGGGGTGTTCCCATACCGAATCGGTTGTTTTCACAAACGAAGATAGCAGGAAGTTCCCAGACAGCGGCGAGATTGAGCGTCTCGTGGAAGACACCTTGGTTCGTTGCGCCGTCACCGAAGAAGGACACTGCAACTTGCTTCGTGCCGCGGAGTTTGGCAGAGAGTGCTGCCCCCGCTGCAAGCGGAATACCAGCACCGACAACGCCGTTGGCACCGAGAATGCCCGTTTCCTTATCGGCGATATGCATTGAGCCACCTTTGCCTTTGCAATAGCCGGTTGTGCGAGCGAATAACTCCGCCATCATCCGATCGCGTTTCCCCCCTTTGGCGATGAGATGGCCATGCCCGCGATGGGTACTCGTGATGTAATCGTCATCTTGCAAATGGGCACAGACCCCAACTGCTGTGGCTTCTTCACCGATATAGAGGTGGAGAAAACCTGGGAGTTGACCGCTCTGATAAAGCGTTCCAGCGGCTTCTTCAAATTGACGGATTTCTATCATCTTGCGATACATAAAGAGCATCTGATCTTTGCTCGGTTTTGACATAATTCCTTTCCCATATTTGTAGCGTTCAGTTGTTAGGCAATCTCCCAAGTCGCCTGATTACGACGCATTGTGAGATCTAAAATAGTCGGAGATCATTCGTCTCAAGTGGTGCAATACATTCTGGCGAATCATTTGTGGGACGATTGACGAACCTCGATACTGGGTACGCCTCCATCTCCTCACCGGGATAAGGGATAAGGAGGGATTGAAGGGCATCTGCTGGCTGTTCATCCGGGGAGAGCCACTGGGCATAAGCGTCTTGCGGTAGAATCACTGGCATCCTGTGATGAATGTCCGCCAGCATCGCGTTCGGTGGACATGTGATGATAGTGCAAGATTTCAATGGTTCGTCCATATCCCTCGTCTGCCATACCTCCCATAGTCCTGCCACCGCGAAGGGTTTTTGCGATTTAAGACGGATGTACACGGGTTGTTTGACTCTATCGCCGGGAATCTTTTGCCATTCATAATAGCCGTCCGCCAAGACGAGGCACCTTCTGCGTTTATAAGCGTTTCGGAAGGACGGTTTCTCCGCAAGCGTCTCCGAACGGGCATTAATCATCCGATTTCCGATCTTCGGGTCTTTTGCCCAAGATGGAATGAGACCCCAGTGAAAAAACTCCACCTGTTTCTCAGGGGTGTTGGAGACACCTGCTACATCCTGCGTTGGTGAGATGTTGTAGCGAGGAGACAAGTTCGTTGGCACTTCAAAGTCGAAGAAAGTTTGCTGTAAGGTTTCAGCGTCGCTTGCGAGCGTAAATCGTCCACACATTTTTTTCTCCTGAAGTGTTTTGCTATGTACTCTTTTTCGGCTGGGGAACAAGAACGTCGTCTCGCCACCGGAGCCGGAAAGACGGACGGACAAGTGCCTCTGGTGATTGGAGCGTCAAACCACCGTCTGCAGTCAGCACGATGCCAGTAACAAAATCCGCCTCATCGGAAGCCAAGAAGAGTGCAGCGTTGGCAATATCTTCAGGTTTCCCGTAACGACCGATTGGATAGCAATCGCGGGAGGCTTGTTCTTCGAGTTCATCCTCAGCAAGAGAGGCTCTACCGCGTTCTCCAACGATCTGTCCGGGGGCAATAGCATTCGCACGGATACCGTCCCTGCCGTAATCGAGGGCAATGCTTCGCGTCAAGGCGTTCAAACCGCCTTTTCCTGCACCGTAAAGTCCAAACCCCGGATTTGTAATCGTAGCGTTAACGGTAGAGATAAATACCAAAGCACCGCCACCGTTACGGATCATTTCTGGGATACAATACTTTGCACCGAGCCATGGGCCGCCGAGGGTTACACCAAGGCTTTCATTCCATTCTTCGCGTGTGAATTCAATGGCTTTTTTCGTGTAGGAGTGTGCCGCATTGTGGACAAGCGTTGTGATTTTCCCGTAGTTTGACAAAGCCGTTCCGACGAGTTTCTGCCAAGTCGTTTCATCGGCGACATCGCCCATAACAGAGACTGCCTCTCCACCAGCATCCTGAATGTGTTGGACGGTTTCAGCAAGTTTTTCTTCTCGACGGCGCGTGTTGACAACCACTTTCGCGCCTTCACAGGCAAATCTGTAAGCAGTCGCCGCGCCAATACCACCCCAAGCAGCACCCGCGACAATCGCAACTTTTCCTTCCAATCTCATGTTTAAATCCCTTTCCTGATGATTCTACAAACTATCAACTATTATAC
>VXZL01000395.1 GCA_009845505.1 Candidatus Poribacteria bacterium
TTGGAATCCTGCCCTGACAACGGAAGGGCAGTGCAAAAGCAATCGTTAAATTACCAATTTAACCCCTGCGTCTCCAATGTTTTGATGCGTTGCGTCCCCATAGCCCGGCACATTTTCTGCAATAGCGAGCGCAATCTCACCCGCGAAGTGATAGTTCATCTCACCCCCCAACTGTTTGGCAAGCTGCTGCGTGATCTCCCAATCGGCTCGCGCTTCACCGGGTGGATCAATCGCCTTGCGAATCCGCTGTACCCAGCCGGTTGAATTCGTGAAGGTCCCGTCTTTCTCTGCGAAAGTCGTCCCGGGTAGCACCATATCTGCTAATTGTGTAATTTCTGAGGGCAGGATATCTTGCACGATGAGGAAGTCAACGCTTTCTAATGCGGCTTTCTCTGCATCTTCGAGAGGACGTTCCGGCGCACCGCTGACGAGGTAAACAACTTTTGCACCTGAAACCTTTTCCCAAAGTGCATCACCTTCTAAAACGACGTTGCCGTTTGCAGAACCGAGGATCGTTCTTGCACCTGCCGTGTTCGGATTCTTATCCGCTTCGATGGTGAATTGTGGGAATTTGTGTGCTTCGCCCGGCAGCTGCCCAAAGAGTCCTAACGCAGTCGTTTTCAGGACATCGTGTGCGAACTGCTGTAAAACGTAGTTGTCTTCATTCGTTGCTTGCGCGGAACCGATAACAAGGATATCCTCAGCCTCTACTTCCGACAACTTTTCTGTAATTACCGACAGCGCATCTGCCCAGTGTGTTGGGGTTAACTCGTCATCAACCCGTTTTAGTGGGAGTTGGAGCCGGTCATCGCTGTTCACATAATGGTAGCCGAGACGGCCGTCGTCACACATCCAATACTGGTTAATATCTCCGTGAAAACGCGGTTTCAATCGGTAAACGCCATCGGCTTTGTATTCTACAGTGATATTGCAGCCAACACTGCATCCCGAACAGACACTATTCGCCTGTTCCAAGAACCATGGACGCGATTTGAACAGAAAATCTTTGCTAATCAATGCACCGACAGGACAGATATCAACCACATTTCCGGCGAGTTTATTGTCCAACAATTGCAGGGGCGCACCCTCATGGCTTCGCGGAATATCAATTTCATCGTGAGAGCCGCGCTGGATTAAACCTAACTCACCGCTGCCAGAGACCTCCTCACAGAATCGGATGCACCGCGTGCAGACGATACAACGTGTCGAGTAGAGCAAAACGTCCGGTCCTAAATCCTTCTTCGGCGGCACGTTTTTGACTTCGAGGTAACGACTCTTATCACTGCCGTGACGGTGGCTAAAATCTTGCAAGTCACACTCACCGGCTTGATCGCAAACCGGGCAATCCAGCGGATGATGTATGAGCAGGAATTCCAGAATATCCTCGCGTGCTTTTTTCACACGTGGGCTATCCGTTTGAACAATAAAGTCGTATTTTCCGTCAAGTTTCCTATCTGGCGGCGCGGTTCGGACTGTGGTCGTACAGCCCGTTGCCAATTGTCGGTCTGGTACAATCGCGCCAGCGGGTGGAAAGAAAACGTAAGGTTCAACGAGACACATTCGGCAATTCGCAGGACGGCTCAGCCCCTGATGATAACAGTAGTGAGGGACCTCGATGCCGTGTTGCCTCGCTGCCTCAACTATATTGGTTCCATCTTCAACCTCTACCTCGAGGTCATTTAATTTAATAAATGCCATATTTTAATTTTTCCTTCCTACAGGTCAGCGAACTCTTTCGGAACAAACCGCTGTTGATACGCGTAATTCTCCTCCGGTGGAACTGTGGCTTCGGCAACAGGTAAGGTAACCAGTTTACCTTCTCGGATAGCGGCTTCAAACTCAGGACGGAATTTGCGCATATAACTCACGGCTGGCCACGAGACAGCGATGCCGAAGACGCAAATTGTGTTCCATGTCATCGTATCTACATTTGCGATGTTGTTAGCAACACTCTCCAGCAGGTCTAAATCTTCGTAAATTTCTTCTGTTTCGCCGGTATCCCCCCATCTCCCATTTTCAGCAACACCGAATTTCGGACGGGTGATAGTGCTTTTGCGTCCGTTTCCGTCGGCAATACGCTGAACAATGTCGCGCACCCAGGGTGTCCCCCAACGGCACGGTGTACACTGTCCACACGACTCATGTGCATAGAACTTCATGATATTGAGCAAGCAATCGACGATATTCCGGGTCTCGTTCATGACAATAATGCCACCCGAACCGAGCATAGATTTGGCGAGTGTAAGTGAAGTAAAATCAAGCCGCGTGTCCAACTCATAGTGCGTTAAGATCGGTGCAGAACTACCACCGGGGATCACCGCTTTCACCTCTTCGCCGCGCAAACCGCCTGCGACCTCAATGAGTTCAGTGGATGTCAATCCGAGTTCAAGTTCATAAACCCCCGGTTCGTTAACATCACCACTGATGCAGTAGAGTTTCGTGCCTGTGTTAGGGTCAGGGGTCGGCGGATCCGACCGTGTATCGGCGTACGTGGGTCCCATCTGGGTGTACCATTCAACACCGTTACCTACAATAAAAGGAAGATTGCACAACGTCTCGACGTTCTGTACGACCGTCGGTTTTCCAAACACGCCTTCAACCGCGGGAAATGGCGGCTTGTTGCGGGGTTGTCCACGCTTCCCCTCAAGCGATTCAATCAAACCTGTTTCTTCACCGCAGATATAAGCACCCGCACCGGGGTGTGTGTAGATGTCAATGTTGAGTCCTGTGCCGCGAACATCTTTTCCGAGGTACCCTTTTTCGTAAGCCTCCTTGATAGCGGCATCCAACATCCTTTTTCCGAGGGTGAATTCACCACGAATATAGACGTAGGTCGTCTCGATACCCATCGCGTAGCAGCAGATTAAGATGCCCTCAATCAACAGGTGTGGATTCTTTTCCAAGACGTAGCGGTTACTAAACGTTCCCGGCTCGCTTTCATCGGCGTTGCAACACAGGTAACACGGCTTTATGTCTCTGGGGACGAAGCTCCATTTCAAACCCGTCGAAAATCCGGCACCGCCTCTCCCTTTCAACCCGGAATCCATCACCATTTTAGCAATATCTTCTGGTTGATATTCGGCGATAGCCTTTTCAAAGCGGGTATAGCCCTCGTATTGGCGGAAGACATCGAACGTGTTAATATCAGGCACATCCAAATGTTCGTAGAGAATTCGTTTTTCCTCGAGCATGCTGTCTCCTCTACAGATTGTCTATGATTTCATCAACCTTTTCGGGGGTTAAATTTTTATATAAATCGTCGTTCACCATGATCACTGGCGCAACATCGCACGAAGCAAGGCATTCCACCTTCATGAGCGTGAACTTGCCGTCAATAGTCGTACCTTTCGCAAGATTGGTTTCGGAAGCGATGTCCGTCCCCAATTTCTCCTTGAGATAGTCCAAAACAACTTTGCAGTCCCGCAAGGCACAAGGCAATGTATGACACACTCGAATCACGTACTCACCTACCGGCTCTTCAAAGAACATCGGATAGAAGGTGACGACATCCTTGACCTTCATCAAAGAGACTTCAAGTTGTTCTGCGACGTACTTCATGACAGCAGGGGTAATATAGCCC
>VXZL01000342.1 GCA_009845505.1 Candidatus Poribacteria bacterium
ATGGTAGGTTTTTCGAGAAGGATTCAGTGCAAAGTCAGTAGCGGATTTCAGTGTGCCGACGCTTACTCTTGAAGTCCAGGACGTTCAAAAATCAACGCTTGGAAGGCAGTCATATCCGTAAAAAACGAACGCATCAATCCAAACTCAGCCGGTGTAGCAATCGCACACCATAGAAGTCCTGATAGGTATCCATCCATCTTTAAACGTTCGTGCCAGACCTCTTTGAAAACTTGGGTGTGCTCCGCCATGAAAAAAGTAGACATGCCGATCTGGACGATTTGGGTGTGAAAGCCGGATATCTCTACATCGTTCTCCATTAACGGTGCTATCAGGTACGTCTGATGGAGTTCATGGAGTTTATCGAGTTTAAACATGATGTCATGTGGATCTTCAACAGTAATACCCCATTCTCGGACTTTGAAGTAGTAGTTCGTCCAGATTTCTAATTCTTCATCGCCCTTATCCGCTCCAAATGTCGCTTGGATACGAGCGCGTGCAGCAGTTCTTATACTGGGTGTGGGCATTGCAGCGATGTATGCCGAAAAATCTTCGTAACTCTCGCCTTCCACCGCTTTTAGAGATGTTAGGTACGGTTCACTCGACAGGACCCTTTCTAAATCGTTTGGGTTTTCGGATATATCCGTTCCCGCTGCGATTTCGAGGAGTTGCGCCAAAAGCTTTTCTTGTTCCGCAGTCAGTGGTTCGTGGGCTGACGCTTCTAAGTCACGTATAAGTTGATGGTGCAGTTCGGTGATAGTTTCCATTTCGTTGAACACCTGACCGGACCACGGAACAACAAAAACTATCCCAACAACAAGAAGCGCGACCCCTATACCGATAAGCGTCAGAAAAACGGGTCTCTTCATTTGATGCGTCCTTTTCTGTTAATCTCTTTGCATCCAGAAAGTTAGCATCATCGCACCTGCTCCAACAACAGTTATCGTAGGATAGTACCACCACAAGAACCGATTGCGTTTTTTCTCGATAGCTTTCCTTTGCTGTTGGATAATTGAGAGTGCTCTGTTTGCCCGTTCGAGGGAGGCAGGATCGTAGTTGACTAACATCCAGCGTTTAACGAACAATTCGTCCTCAGTAAGTTTGCGAATTTCAGCCTGCCATTCGTCTAACGGTGTTAGCCAACGTCCAAAGGAGGTGACACCTATTACAACAAGGGTTGGGAGTCCAGTGAGAGATCGGCTTTCTTTATGAATGGGTGGATTGCTTGCGGTTTCAACTGGAGTGGCAGCCGAAACATTGGGCCAGAGCATAGCAAATATTACCGTCCAAATTAAGGCAAAGCGCGGTACGAACGCTGATACCATGAATCTTTCTCCTTAGGAAAAATCAGCATATTGTTGAGAGCATCGGCTTTTTCTGTCGGTTTTAATGTGAGTTCGCCAGAATTCATGGGAAGTTTTTCCCATGTCTCGCCGCCATCCGTAGATTTTGTAACACCCGTGGCGGTACTCGTGTAGAGTTCATTTTTGAATCCTACTAAATTGAATATCTGCGTGCTTACAATTCCATTCATAAAGGGATGCCACGATTTACCACCATCCGTTGAACGGGTCAGTCCCAAAGTACCCGCTTTGACGATGGTATTTTCGTTCACTGCTATGGCAGGGAACATACTCAGCGTCATCGAGCTCAACATTGTGTTGGTTAGTGAGTTCATGTCACCTGTTTTAAAGTCGAAACCAAACTCTGTCCACGTCTTTCCACCATCTGTTGAACGGAAGTTTAGCATCATTCCCAGTGCCAAAACTGTGTTTCCAGATGCCACGACTTTAACACCCGGTGAGACTTTCATAAAGAAGGAATTGCTCGTCGGTGTTATATCCGTCCATGAATCACCCAAATCGGTTGATTGGAAAAGTTCCCACGAACTTGGGATATCCTTACGCATAAGTTGCTCTGTGTACTTCTTTACGCCTTCTGGTTCTTCTAATTCGGAAGTATTGGGACCTGTTCCGACGTAAACACTGTTTTCAGCAACAGCCAACGAGTGAATGGCTTGCGTCGTATCCACCGACAATTTTTCCCACTTGCCTGAACGGATACGATAAAGACCTGTCGTTGTGCCAATAAATACTGTGTTTTCAATAGTCGCAACAGCGAGGACTTTTATTTCAGATACTTCATCGTTCAGCAAGTGCCACTGCTTACCACCATCTGTGGATTGGAAAATGCCTTTGTCTTCAAAGACAAGATAAAGTACTTCATCTGTTATTGCCAAACCGATAGCATCTCCCTCTGGACGCACACCCAATGACTCCCATGTTTCACCCCTATCTGTTGAAGCGAAGACTGTATCAGGAGACACGAGATAGAGGGTGCCCTTTCGCGCTGCCATGGTTATCATCTTAGAGGCGTTGGGATTTGCTGTATTAACGGTTGAGACGGTCGTATTGACGAGCGTCCACGCAGACGCACCTGGTGTTAATCTATAGATACCGGCTGTTGAAGCTGCATAAGCGTCCCCGGTAGAACTTGCTAACAATCCCAATACTGAGCCGCCTGCTTCTGGACCGCTTGCCTGGACCCACTGCTGATCCGTTGACAGACGCGTCTCCTTCTCTACCTGCGCAGCAGCGAGCATTACAGGTTCCAAAACTTGAGGTCCCGTACCACTGCTTTTGCCCGTGGTATCAAAACGTCCAACTTGGTTCCGTAAGTCCGGCGTTGCTTGTGTATCAAGGACTATCGGCGCATCAATAATTTCAACGGTGGTTTCGGATTGTGCGTTCAGGTTATACGGTTTCTGAAAACGGGCGAGGTACTGAGAACCCACCCCCATCATGAAAAAAATAAAAATCGCTGTCGCGGCAGAAACTGCCACCGGAATGACCGGTTTGCTACCGCTCGGACTTGTCGGTTTTATATCAGCAATTTGCCTCGCAACATTTTCGGTGAAAGTCGTAGGTAGATGTACGCTGCCAAGTGTTTCACGAATCATCTCTTCTTGCTCCTTTAATAAGCGATTTCGCGCACGTTGCAGCCGACTCCGAACCGTGTTTGGGGATACCCCTAAAAATTCGCCAATCGCTTTAGATGTCATTTCACCAAGATAGTGAAGCGTTACAACTGTGCGTTCACTCTCTGGTAGTTTTTCTAAAAGAGCGTTGACGCGTTCACGACGGTGTTCAACATCGGCTTTTTCACGCGCTTCATCTTCATAGTGGCGGTAGGACATTTCTTCAATCTCCGCTCCGCTTGTGGTTTCTAACGATTCCATCGGAGGTTTCTGTTTTCGATGCCACGCTATGCAAAGCCGATTCGTGATGACATAGAGCCAGCCAGCAAACTGACTCGGGTTCTTCAGTGTTCCAAGTTTCTGATATGCTTTGAGGAAGGTATCTTGTGCCAGTTCCTCAGCGATATGAAAATCCCCAACTTTCCGCCACGCGAGGGCGTGAACGCGTTTCTGGTACTTTTTTACCAGCGTCGTGAAAGCACTGTCGTCTCCTGCCAAACAGCGATGAACCAGCTGTGTATCTTCGTGTTTCATCTAATTTCTCCCCTTTAAGATACCGATGCGCGTTTTTCACACGCAACTATCGTACGACTGTTACTATTAA
>VXZL01000295.1 GCA_009845505.1 Candidatus Poribacteria bacterium
AAAATGAACCGCTCCTGTTTAATCAGAAAGATTGACACCGACTGGAATTTCAGGTATAATGGTTCGTGTCAAAATACTAAAATAAGGAGGTATAGCTAAATGGCGGCGATGAAGTGTGGCAGGTGTGGATCCGAGAAGGTCATGCCTAATTTGAGAATTCGGGATCGCTACGAAGCAGGAATGGGACAAGATGTTGAAGTTGAAGTAGAGGGGAACCCTAATGCTATGATTTTTAAGAAGGCTCACAGAGAAGCGTTGCGCGCAACCGTCTGCGGTGAATGTGGGAATGTTGGCCTCTCTGTCGAAAATCCGAAAGCACTCTGGGAAACTTATACCCAAGGAAAGGATTCATAGTAGAACAAATTTGATTTTTTCCACGCATTATCACGTAGTAATACGGGGGAATAATGGCATCAACCGAATGTTCCTTCAAACGCTTGGTTTTTATTTTAATTGATGGAGCACCCTACACAGTGTTTAGAGGGTTACTCGAAAATGGTGACCTCCCGAATATCAAGAAACACGTCGTGGACCGCGGCAGTTTGAACAAGGCGGTCTCCGTCTTTCCTTCAACAACAGGTCCCGCCTTTCTCCCCTTTTTTATGGGGTTGTATCCCGGCACAGCGAATATTCCGGGTATCCGGTGGTTGTCTAAATCGGATTTTCATTTCCCACACCGTTTCAAACGTCCCGGCATCTGCAGTTATATGGGAATCGACGGGCTCCGTTTTGAAGCCGACTTACCGATAGGCTATCCGACACTCTTCAATTTCTTCTCACCCGTAAGTAATATTTACAACCTCCTCACTCGCGGGTGTCCGCCTTCTAAAAACCTGACGCGTCGGATTAAATCGTTCGTCTATACCTATGCCCACTTCTCCCATCGGTGGCGATTCGTTAACAAGATCGCTACGCATCACCTACATAAAGCCGTCGAAGCGGGTGACAAGTTTGTGATGTGCCTCTTTCCTGCAGTCGATACCTTTTCACACCTCACAGAGATACAATCTCCACAGGTACTTCAGACTTACCGAGAAATAGATACGGCGATCGGCAAACTTGTTCATCTTTTGCAAAAGGCGAACACGCTTGAAGAAACGCTCATCTTGATTACCAGTGATCACGGAATGACCGATACACACACGCACATTGATGTCCCTCAGCATTTAGATGACGGCGGCTGGCGATGCCTGCATTATCCAAAGGTTTGGCGACAAGGTGCCGTCTCTGCGAGTATGGTATCCGGGAACGGAATGACACACCTCTACTTCAAAAACAACTCGGACGGAAAGGGATGGGGAACACGTACGCCTTTCGAGAAACTTCAGCAAATGGGTGTCGTTGGTTCACTGATTGAACTGGAGGGATTGGGACTCGTTGCAGGGCAGAGCGAAACGGGGAACATCATTGTTCAAAGCCGAAGCGGACAAGGGAGAATTTCTTGTCACTTGCAAAACAAAACTTGCGAAAATCCACAGCGCGCGGCTATAACTTCTAAATCCGCAGACGTGCTACGCTTCTCCTATCGGTTTACTGGCACAGACCCACTCGGATACGGCATCCACTACAAGAATCTGTCTTCGCGGGACGCGCTACATGAAACATACGACACTCCATATCCAGATGGAATTGTTCAGTTATGGCAGATATTCAAGAGCCAACGCACCGGAGATTTGGTCCTCAGTGCCGAGAGCGGTTACGACCTACGCGCCCGCTATGAAGTCCCAGAGCATCACGCGACGCACGGTGCCTTAATAGCGGAACACTTAAACATTCCACTTGCCACGAATTATCCAATCGTCGAACCGTACATCCGTTCTGTCGATGTCTTTCCGACAGTGTTAAGCCTCTGCGGACACACCATCGCGGAGCAGTATATTGATGGAAGGGTCGTCAAGTAAACCTATCCGTTATTTTGAACCCACTATCCTTCTCTCCAGAATTATGCACCTTTCTTCACCTAACTCGCGTCATTATATAGTGACGGGGTGGAGAATTGTCTGGCACTTTTTAAGTGCATCTATTCCAAAATGTGTGAACTGTCCAGTCCTATTAGCAAACAAGTTTCCTGGAGATGTTTGATGAAAAGTGATGATGTTGCGTTAATCCAGCGTATCCTCAACGGTGACCAAAATGCCTTTGCGAGTTTGATCAGAAAATACCAGCAGCAGATTCATACATTCGTATGGCGAAAAGTTGGAGATTTTCAGATTGCTGAAGATATTGTGCAGGAAACCTTTTTGCAAGTCCATCAGAAACTCAACACCTTGGAAGACCCAACGCAGTTCACAAGATGGCTCCATCAGATTGCGCATCGACGCTGCATCGCATGGCTCCGAAAAAATAGGATTCAGACGGAACCTCTGGAGGAAACCGACATCTCGGAAATAGAGGCAGAGGCGTACTCCGAATATGTTGCCACAGAACAGGCGAAAACGACTGCTGAGGCACAAAGCGATCTCGTTGAAAAGCTGCTTGCCAAGTTGAAGGAGCGGGACCGCGAGGTCATCACGCTCCACTATTTTGAAGAGATGACCTCTTCAGAAATAGGCGAGACCTTAGGGGTCTCAGAGAATACGATTAAGAGTCGGATCCGTCGTGCAAGGCAACGATTAAGGAAGTATGCATTTATGATCCGAGACGCACTCGAGATTACAACCGAAGGGGAACATTACACCCAAAGCCAATTAGAAGGAGAAACGACCATGACAAAGGAAGTCAGAGACGAATCCAAACTTAGGGCAAGTCTTGAAGAAATGCAGCGTCAGATTGCCGATTTGCAGGAGCAACTTCAGGTTATCGCAGATGAATCGGATGCCTTTCTTAAAGCTGAGAAACGGGAAGCGGTATCAACATTATGTCGGCTCCCCCAGAATGCTGAGGAACCTATTGCGTGGTGTTATGGGGGTAGTTACCGCACCACCGGCGGAAAAAAGTCAAATCGCTTCTCGCTCTGGACCACCAGTGTTGATAATTTTTTATCAAGCGTACCGGATGCCGAGATTGCGAATCTTGCGAGTCTCTTCACAAATCCCACCATCGTCGCTATTTTGAGACAACTCGTAGAAGGGAAAAAATCGATTGAAGAGCTCGCGAAGGGCTGTGATGCCTCAGTGAGTGAGATTGAAAAAGCCGTAGAGACGTTAATCGACGCAACGTTGGCGGCTCGTGGGGAGGATAATTGCATCGAACCTAAACACGATGCTGTGTTCTATTTCCTGAACTTCGTGGGTATGACAAGGGTCCATCTGAACCCAACAGACCACTAACCCAACAATGCTCATCCCGCTGGCGAGGTTTCCTACCTCGCCGATTCCCTTTATAGCCCATTATTATGTGAGTTTAATCTTGGGTTCTGCCGACTTAGTGTAGCACAAACTGTATGAAGATTAATTATTTAAATCGGTAATTCTTTCCGGAGGTTTCCCCAACTTGTTAGGGACGCAGGGCACCGAAACACTCCCGAACAAGTTCGGGCTTCCAAATATTCGGATATTACCGAATTATTTTCTTAAACTTCATTTATGGTAAACCTTAGAATTAATTAGACATTCAGCACCAGTGCGGTTAGAAACC
>VXZL01000421.1 GCA_009845505.1 Candidatus Poribacteria bacterium
TTCTTTATCTTCTGGTGTAAAAACACCTGCTTGGGCAGCATCAATTGTAGTATCCATACGGTTTATCCTTGTAGTAATGCTGAAAGTAGTCTCAAATTCCTGATTGAGATTCAAATCATGTTATGCATTATATAGGGTTTCGGAAAAAAAAGCAATGCGATTCAATTTTCGCTTTTCGCGAAAGGTACAGAGATTTTTAATATGGAAGAAAATAGAGAGCCACCTGAATTTGATGACTCCAATTTTCCGAGCGGGCAGTTTGATACTACGGCAAAAAATGCAACCCGCGACCACCCGGAGGATTTTATTAGATATTGCCTTGAAATTTCGGATGCTCAGGCGATACGGGTTCTTGAGACAGAACAACCCACTGTTCAGTGGTACCGTGCTGATACTTTCATACACGCGAACGTTCGCGGCGAAGAAGTTGTTGTACATATAGAGTTTCAAACACATGATAGCACACGGATTCCAATGCCATACCGCATAGCAGGCTATGCAGGATTAGGAATTCGCACGTTTGAAATGCCGATCTATTCGCATGTCATCTATCTTCATCCTAACGCCGGACTGAACGACCCAGGAGCGTACGTTCAAAACGCCGCCGGTTACGAGATTAATATCAAATATAAAGTGATTAGACTCTCTGAAATAGAAGGTCAAGAGATTCTGAATGCAAAACTGAAGGGGCTTATCCCTTTCACGCCGTTAATGAATCCCCCAGAGGGAATGGATCGCCGGGACTGGCTGCGGCAGTGTGTTGAAGTTGCCGAGACCGTTCCAATGGACGCGATAGATAAACCCAATTATCTTGCATCCATGGCGATTTTGTGTAACGTAGTTTTTGAATTCCAAGACATTCGTCAAATTATACCGGAGGAAATCCTCATGCGATCAGAAGTTGTCCAATACTTCGAAAAACTCGGTATGGAAAAAGGTATTGAGCAAGGTATTGAGCAAGGTATTGAGCAAGGTATTGAGCAAGGTATTGAGCAAGGTGCCCGGGAAAGCATCATTGAAGGTATTCTTGAATCATTGGAACTTCGATTTTCCGTCAGCGACACACAGAAATTGAAGCCGATGCTTGAGAACGTTAAAACACTACAACGACTCAAAAAGCTTCGCCGGGAGGCACTGCAAGCACAGAGCCTTGAGATATTTAGGCAAGTACTGCTTGAAGACGAAAATAGAACCCGATAGAGGGAAACACCACGCAATTTGAGAAGTGAATTGACCTCAGAACCTCATAGAGAACCCACCCCACAAAACAGTCGAAATGTTCAGCAAAGCCAAGTTTCGCGCTTCAATAGCGCGAAACTTGGTGCCTCCTGGCGAGCGATCTTGCTCGGAACCGTCCTCATCGTTCCGAACATGTACTGGATTCTGGATTCGGTCGGGCAAGGCTATCCAACGACGATCTCCCTCTACTTTAACGTTATCTTCTGCGTCTTTGCCATCACGGGTGTGAATCTTTTCATAGTTCGCGTTGCACCGAGGATTGCAATGGGACAAGGCGAGTTGCTGACGGTTTATGTTATGTTGGCGATTGCGTCCTCACTGGCGGGACACGATGTGCTCCGCGTCCTAATCCCGATGATCCCCTACGCATTCTGGTACGCAACACCAGAGAACGACTGGGCAGACCTGTTTCATCGGTATATCCCGGATTGGATGGCAGTCAAAGACCCAACGTTTCTGACGGAGTATTATCGTGGCGAGACCACCTTTTACCAATGGGAGACCGTGCAAGGATGGTTGACGACAACGGGCGTCTGGGGCGGTTTCCTCTGCGCGATGGTGTTCCTGATGGTCTGTATCAATACACTCGTTCGGAAGCAGTGGACGGAGCGTGAGAAACTCAGCTACCCTATTATCCAGTTACCCCTCGAATTGACGAGCATCGGAAGTCGGTCCAATTTGCTCACAAATAAGATGATGTGGCTCGGTTTCGGGATTGCTGGTGCGATTGATATACTCAATGGACTCCATCATCTCTACCCAACCGTGCCGAGTCTCGGCGGTAGGCTCTACGATTTACGTCCCTTCTTCACACAGAAACCGTGGAGCGCAATCGGTTGGATGCCGATAGCCGTTTTTCCCTTCGCTGTAGGGATGGCTTTCTTTATTCCGCTCGACCTGTCGTTTTCTTGTTGGTTTTTCTATCTCTTCTGGAAGGTAGAACGTGTTTTTGGAGATGCTTTGGGGGTGCGTGGTATGCCGAACTTCCCGTTCACCGATGAGCAGTCCTTCGGGGCATATCTCGGTCTGTTTGTTATCGCAATTATAGCGACACGAAAACACCTCGCACAGGTCGGGCGGAAGTTATTTCGGAATGATCGGAGTGTTGACGACTCAGACGAACCGATGTCTTATCGTGTAACCGTGTTGGGACTTATTGCAAGTCTTTCCTTCCTCGTAGGTTTCTGCTAAACCTGAGGGATGTCTATCTGGGTGGTGCTGGTATTTTTCGGCATCTATTACGCAATCTCCACAGCAGTGACCCGTATGCGTGCAGAACTCGGTTCGCCTGTCCACGATTTACACTTCATCGGACCCGATGAGATGATGCCCCGCATTTTTGGCACACGGCTTCTCGGTCCACACAACTTGACGATAATGGCGTATCTGTTCTTCTTCAACCGTGCCTATCGCGGACACCCAATGCCACATATCTTGGAAGGGTTTAAATTAGCCGAACGGACTGGAATTTCTAATCGACGGTTGCTATTTGCGATGTGTATTGCGATTGTTATCGGGACGTTCGCTTCGTTCTGGGCGTTCTATCATATCTCTTACATTGAAGGAGCGCGCGATTGGTTTGCCGGGAGACCCTTCAACCGACTCCAGAGTTGGTTGACATCACCGAGAAATCCAGATGTACCCGCAATTGTCGCCATGTGTATCGGTTTCCTCATCACCGGTTTCCTGATGATAATGCGGATGCGGCTTTTTTGGTGGCCCTTTCATCCGGCAGGATTCGCTATTTCCAGCAGTTGGTCTATGAACGTGTTCTGGTTTTCGATACTGGTGAGTTCGGTGATTAAATGGATTATCCTTCGGCACGGTGGGGTGAGCGCACATCGAAAACTCATTCCGTTCTTCCTCGGTCTCATCTTGGGTGAATTCATCATCGGTAGTATATGGAGTATTATTGGAATAACGACGAACCAACCGATGTACCGGTTCCTATTTTAAACTATAATTTATCACGCTTTCGGCTTCGACAGCGGTTGAATATAGTGAAGCTGCCTTGCAACTTCTGTGAAACCCATATTGGGATAAAAATGGGTGCCTATAGGATTCTGGTCCAACGTTTCAATACGAGCGTAAAGCATCCCTTCCGCCTGCAAATACCCTAACGCTTTTTCAATCAGCTGCCGACCGATACCACGGCGTTGAAACTTCGGTAGCACAGCAAGATTTGGGATACCACCAATCCGGGTTTCGTGGTTAATGCGGGTTGTGATATAACCCGCAATCTCGGCATCGACCTCTGCCACAAAAACACCATCTGGGTTTGCTGCCGCGTCGTCATTGATATGGGACATTTTACGTTCTTTCCAGTCCATATCAC
>VXZL01000033.1 GCA_009845505.1 Candidatus Poribacteria bacterium
ATATTTAATACGGTATTCCAAACGCGATTTATTGAGAGTGCGCGTGTGTATCACAAATTGCCCAAGAACCCATACTGCATTTGGATTCTCGATGGTTTTTTCAAAAAAACCGCGTTTGGATCAATGTTTACAAGGGTTCATGGGATTTTTGGGATAGAATTTTGAGGCAAAAAAGCCTCGCGCAGTTCGCGTTTGGTTTTGTGCCTACGGCTCCCCGTCTGGACTGGATGCAAAAAGGGGTGAGTCTGAACACACTTTCCCGCTCGAAGGGAATTGAAACCCAGCGGGCAACACGCTGTTGCGCCTTCCTGATAGCAACATGTCTGAACACACTTTCCCGCTCGAAGGGAATTGAAACACATCGCGAACCGCAATTAGCGTACCGCAAACCGGTTTGAGCCCATTTCCCCAATCGAACCGGATGGAAACAAGAACGAATAGCGGTCCGCGGTACGCGATTCGCGAGAAAGTCTGAACACACTTTCCCGCTCGAAGGGAATGGGAACCGCATATCGCATACCGCCAACCGCATACCGAAAAGCAAACAGCGGTAAACGGTCAGCGAAGAGCGATAAGCAATTTTTGAACACACTTTCCCAATCGAAGGGAGGAGGGATATCCATCCCTCCTCCCTTCCATCTTCCAACCTTCGCCTACCCTTTCCCGATCGAAGGGAATGGAAACGAAAAGAAAAATAAACGACCTTGCTATAAAATCAGACCCCGAATCGGTTGCGGATGACGAATATCTAAACATCCGCGTCAATCCGCGATTCAGACGAACAAATCACACAAATCCTATAATCATATAAATCACAGTTCTGACAACAAAATGTCCAAAAATCCGCGTCATCCGTGTCATCCGCGAAAATCCGCGATTTGCGGCGTACTCGACCCCGGTTCATGCCCTAAGGCATGAATACCGTTGATTCTGATTCATGCGACGTGCATTCAGACAATTCGACAATTGACTGCCGCTGTGCCTGCAGCAAATTCCGCTTGACCTCTCTTCTTTGATATGTTATCATTGTTGTATTGGAGATATTGTTATGACGACGATAGATGAACTATCCAAATTAATGAAAGAAGGTTTTGAAGCATTAAACAAACGGCTTAATCACATAGACATACGACTCCGTTCTGTTGAAACCGATGTTGCGTGGATAAAAGGTAAGTTTGAAGGGAGACAAGAAGGCAGAGCGAGTGTCTGGCAGGTTATCACGACTGCTACTGCTGTTGGAGCAGCCATCATTGCACTTATTGCGCTCTTCTTGAAATAACTGAAATAATCTAATGCCTTTCCCTCCAGCTGCTTGCCCGATTCTTCTTCATTCGTTTCTTTGCTTCCCTTTTCACGCTCGAACGGAATGGAAACTCTTAACCCACAACTCATAACCCAGCACCCATCTAAACACACTTTCCCGCTCGAAGGGAATTGAAATCGACCGATACTTAATACGCACAACGCATCACAATTTGGAATGAACTATGGAAATCCCTTTACTTTATGACATCTGCATCATATTCGGCTTATCAATTGGCGTTCTACTCATCTGTCATAGATTGGGGGTGCCCTCGATCGTTGGCTTCCTCGTGACAGGATTGATTGCAGGGCCTCACGGATTGGAGCTAATTCGGGCTGACCACGAAGTTGAAATCCTAGCCGAGATTGGGGTCATTTTACTGCTGTTCACCATCGGCATCGAATTTTCACTGAAACATCTGCTTCAGATTAAGCAAGCAGTGTTGATAGGGGGATCATTACAGGTCGGATTGACGCTGCTCGCGGCGTTTGCACTCGCTTGGCACTTCGGACAGGCGATCAACGCATCGCTTTTTATCGGTTGCCTCGCCGCCCTTAGCAGCACGGCGATCGTGATGAAATTGCTACAAGAGCGTGATGAAACAAGAACGCCGCATGGAGGCACAGCATTGGCAATCCTGATTTTTCAGGATATTGCCATCGTCCCGATGATCCTGATTACGCCAATCCTTGCCGGACACGCAGGAGACATGAGCAGGGCACTCATTTTACTGTTGGTAAAAGGTGTCGCGATGATTGCTGTGGTGTTTGTTGGGGCAAAATACATCGTGCCGCGCATTCTATCGCAAGTCCTGCGAACGCGCAGCCGAGAGATCTTCTTGTTGAGCGTTCTCGCAATCTGCCTCGCCGTCGTCTGGTTGACATCGCGTTTCGGCGTGTCTTTGGCACTTGGTGCCTTCCTCGCAGGGCTAATCGTCTCCGAATCGGAGTCGAGCCACGACGCACTCGGTCACATCTCACCGTTTCGGGATGTGTTCACCAGCTTCTTCTTTGTGTCAGTCGGGATGTTACTCGATTTTCACATACTCTTTGAAAAGCCATTGTTGATTGCAGGACTGACAATCGGTGTTTTCGTTGTAAAAAGCATCATTGCGGGCGGAGTAACCTCGATGCTCGGATACCCGCTACGCACGGCGATTCTGGCGGGACTCACACTCAGTCAGGTAGGAGAATTTGCGTTGATCCTCGCGAAATCGGGTATCGAACACGGCTTGCTCAGTGACGCAAATTACAACCTGTTTCTCGCTGTTTCGGTTGTAACGATGGCTGTAACACCCTTTATCATCTCGGCAGCACCGCATGTCGCCGGTGGGATACTACGATTGCCGCTCCCAAGACGACTCGTGTCAGGATTAAAACCCATCGCTGCAACGCAAAATACTGAGCGGACGAACCATGTCATCATTATTGGTTTCGGCGTCAACGGACGAAACGTCGCAAAAGCCGCCCGGGCGGCAGACATCCCGTATGTCATCGTCGAAATGAATCCCGAAATCGTCCGAACGGAACAAGCCAATGGTGAGCCGATTTTCTACGGTGATGCTATTCACGACGCCGTACTTCACCATGCGAACATCAAAGCAGCGCGAGTTGTTGTCGTCGTCATTGCTGATGATGCCGCCTCGCGTCGAATCGTGGCAGCCGCCCACGCCTTGAATCCAACGGCGCACATTATCGCCAGAACGCGCCATCTTGCTGAAGTCGAACCGCTATATCGTATCGGGGCAAAAGAAGTGATTCCAGAAGAGTTCGAGACATCCGTCGAAATTTTCACGCGGGTGTTGATGGAATATCTCATCCCGCATGATCAGATCGAACAGTTCATTGCCGAGGTCCGGGCTGATGGGTATAAGATGTTCCGTACACCGCCCGAGGACACATCATCCGCCTCCGACCTGAAGGTGCATTTCCCTGACTTTGAGATTGCAGTCCTATGGGTCGATCCGAAATCACCTTTTGTTGGGAAATCCTTGACAGAAATCGCTTTACGAGGGACCTCCGAGGTGACGATCTTAGCAGTCCGACGCAATGAACAGATTTTAACGAATCCGCACGACGAACTACGGATTGAGCTTGATGACGAAGTTTATCTGCTCGGAAACCCTGAGAAAATCGCTCAGGTTGCCGATCTGTTCGATAACCCTGAAAACCAAGAACCAACACAAACGGATGTGGCGGATTAATGTTACACTTTCTACCAAATTATTTTTTTCACAACAGAAAATCGGGAACGAAACATCAACAAACCCTT
>VXZL01000278.1 GCA_009845505.1 Candidatus Poribacteria bacterium
CGCTACGACATCCCCGCCTTGAAAGGCGAGGTTTTGTAGCGGAAGATTTGATAAGACCTACTTTACATGATATGAGTAAATATCTTGGCTCATGTAAAAAGTATGTGCTATTGCTCTAACGAAGTCAGTAAACACGTTGGTTAAATTTTCCGTTCGCACTTATTCTTGACATGAGCGGATCTTACGGATATCATATACTCAGCATTATTAACATCCCTGAAGAAAGAAACCGATTCTCCTATGGAATCACCGCTCACGAGCTAGCCCATGCACGGCAACACGCAGTTAGCATTATACATGGCACTGCATGTGGTGTTTTAGGGACTGACTGGGGAGGCACTCCCGAGGGTGAAGCGTATAGAGTCGCCTGGGAGAAAGATCTGGAAGAAGCTCCAGGCAAGCTCTATATTCTGGATGAGAATGAATATTACGAATCAAACCTGTCTGAAAACAACGCTGAGTTTTGTTCCTACTACTGGTTCCTTGGAGCAGGTTTAAACCTATTCCATGATAAGGATCCCGTACAGGGCATGCAAGAAAGAGCTCCAAACCGTTTCAAGTGGGCTCAAGAATATCTTGATGTTCACCCCTAATCTTTAGTCAGAAAAAAGACCAACATATATGTTGGTCTTTTTTGTTTTGGACAAAGGTTCATTACTGTTTATGGAGCCACTCTTGCGCCCATTTGAGGCGATTGGGTGCCTGTGTTTGCAGGAAGTTGATGCGACCAAAATACTCTGAACCCCAGTAGTAAGCAGCTACTTGAGCAGGGTTTTCAATTAGCTGCTTTTCAGTATTCCCTGGGTAGAGCAGGGCATTGCTCCAGTCGGTGGATGTCATGCCGAACTGTCGCCAGTCCCTATCTTCTGCCTCTTGGTATGCTTTGCCTTCAGCAGTGAGGTACCAGGTGGTTGTATGTCCACGGTTTGAACCTAGCTCAAGAATAGCAAACGCATCTTGGTGTGCATGAAAGAGCTCATGGAACACCGTTCCTGCATTTATCGTATCATTGTAGTGATTATAGCTCAAGATGATGATGCCAGAAGTATAACTTCCACCAATATTAAGTGTATGTGGATCAACAGCGCCATCATCTATGTAAAACAGTAGATCGTCCGGCACAACCACTTCCTCAAGGACAAAGCGAACTTCATCAGGCCACTGCTGCCCTATGAGGACAACACCCGGCCTAATCCAACCAGTGCCCCTGTCCCTCGCATTCGCTCCATGTTTCTGTTTCCGTGGTGTTGTGCGACTAGTACGGTGGACAATAACCTCTCTCGGCTCAAAGTGCTCTTTTTCCACCCGAATATGCAGATCGTCTCCCGCAACATCTGGAAAGAGGTAGTAGCCCCCTTCATCGGTGACAACTTGCTCACCGGTTCGTGTGCCTGACACGATGGTAACAGTTACACCCGGTATGGGCGACATGTCAAGACCCACTTGAACAACACCTATGGAGAAAGGTACACCCACCCGGCCGACAAAGTCCCTCGGACCGCTCTCCGGTGCCGGATGAGCTGCATCTGATCCTGCAAGGAGGTCTATGAGTAACTTTTGCCCATAGAGGTAAAACTCACTCCCATTCCGTGTTATTTGCACAGAAGGAGGGTTAGCAAGCCATTTACGATGTCCATAAAAGGTAGAAAACACCCTTCCGCCGTCTCCAAAGGCTATTTCCGGGAGTACATACTTGCATACGAATACATTGTTTTCTCCGTCAAGAGGTTTTGCGTCACCGCTTTCAAGGTCGGCAACAGCAACACTTCGCTCCCGCATACGATACCGAACAGGTGCCCCACCGCTCTGTTGGAAGCCAGGTTCCGCAGGGTAGCTATATGAAAATGTTGGTTGCACACCAATGTCCATATGGAAGACAATCTTGGTGTAGATCTCCGACCCCGCCGCATAGAGAAATGACCCATAGTAGGGAGGGTCATGCAGCGACATGGTGAGGTCAGCATCAGCGTAGTAGCTACTTTCAACCAACGCTTCAAGTGGACCTGGTAACGCAATGTACAGCTCAACATCTGAAAATGACCTGTTATTAACAAAAGTGGAGAAGTGGCTATCTTCATCACCCAGCAACGGGACATATTTACAAACAAATATGTCGTTGTTCTTTTGGTACGGCTTTGCGTCACCGTTCTCCAAGGCAGTACCATATGCTTTGATACGGTACTGGGTCCTTATGCTGTCAAAGTCACCATCCCCCTTCGCTCTCTGTCGGGATGATGGATCATCGGCCGAGCATCACTGCCATCACTCACGATGACAGGTGTTGCCCCTGAGAACACCACCTTAGTATAGACAGGTTCTCCAAGAAATATCTTGTCGCCACTGACTGGCTGAGTAAGGTGTTCGTCAAGGTAGTAACCGAGTTCAATAACCTTGGTCGGTGTACTACTGTCTGGCTGAGTAACTTTCGGATCTTCGGCCGTGGTGTCGATGTCGTCACCATCACCTTTCATCTCACCCATCATTACCACCGATGGCAGAGGGTTCTCTGCGTCCGCAGGTGTTTCCTCCTCTGAATCTGCAGATTTTTCCTCTGACTCTGTCGGCTGACTGGGTTCAGTGTCACTTGGCCCACCACCTATCACATCCCCCGCCATATTCATCCCTTCGCCACAGCCAAGGGTCATGATGAGGGTGAGAGCGATCGTCGCGACGATAATAGCGTCAATAATGCTACCACGTCGACCTCTAAACACAAACACTCGTTCGTTTTTCAATTCCTTTCCCTCCTATTGTGTATGCCATAGACACACAGGTGTTTCAAGATTTAAATATATAGAATGCCTAAAGTATACTATACTATAGTTTGGACAATTTTAAAATTTTAGTGTGAAAAAGCAGAAAAGCAGGTATCCTTTCATAAAAACAGACCATTGTTTTGAAAGGAACGTAAAAATGGACCTCCTTTTCTGCCTGAGAGATATTCTATCGGATTTTCGGCATTTATTCAATCAACAAAACTTCGCCCTCTTCCAAGCGTTTATCTTCGGATTTATCGCCAATAGCAACCGTGGAACGTTGACAGACCTTTATCAATCGAGTGGTTCGCAAACGCAGTATTGGTCCTTTCCGAAGTTCCTTTCCCGAGGGCAATGGAGTGCCGATGCCGTCGCTGGAGTTCTCATCAGAAGGATTCAACGCGACTTTCGGGCGTGGGTCTATGTCTATGATGAGACCCAGGCATTGAAAACGGGCAAGTCGCAATGGGGGCTGCACTTTTTCCGCAACTTCAGTTATCAGAAGGGACGCGTGAATCAATCCAAGTTTCATTACGGACACGAGTTTGGTGCGTTAGGTTTACTTTGTCAGACTGCGAGAGATGTGCTGTTATTCCCGGTCTGGGTGAAACTCATTGCGCCGGAGACGATCCGCGATAAAAGTGGTGCGGTGTTGAAACGTATCTGTTCAAAGATTCCCCCGGGACTGATCATCTTTGACCGTGGCTTCACACGGCGAAAAGTGTTTACAATGGCACTGAGTTTCGGACATCATATCCTCTGTCGCGCAAAATCTAATACGGTTTTTTATCGTTTAGCGAAACACCCGAAACGCCC
>VXZL01000614.1 GCA_009845505.1 Candidatus Poribacteria bacterium
TCCGGAGCGTCCATTTGATAGCGGCGATCATTTGGTTCGGCGGTGTTCTCTTTTCTACCTTCGTCGTGATGCCGATTTTACAGCAAAACTTACCGCCACAAAATCTGTTAGCGATCCACAACCGTTTTCGGACGTTGGCACGGTTGATGATTCACGTTTTGCTGACGACAGGCGCGATGGTGTTTTTTATCGTCGCATTGAACAACGGCTTTTTTACAGGAAATAGTACTGGCGATTTTAAAGCCTATATGTTAATTTTCGTCGTGAAACTGGCGGCGTTTGGCACGATGGCACTCTTTTGGGGGTTGTATAGTTCGTTCTATCGGAAACATCTTGAAGCCAGTCCACCAGACGGTGAAGCACATCACAACCAGAGCCGTCATATCAACGTCTGGAGAGGATTGACGCTGGTAGCGGGGGCAATCGTTTTCGCACTTACCGTGTTGCTGTAACTTCGTTCTGTTGGGCGCGTGTGTTCAAAAGGAGATACATAATGAAAATTCTCATCTTTCTCTCAATACTCTTTTCTGCAATCGCCTTCCCAGCACTGGGTGAACTAACAGATGCTGACCTTGATAAAATCCGCTTGATTATCAACGAGGAAATTAAACCGATAAAAGCCGATATAGTGTCTCTAAAAACAGATGTCGCATGGATGCGAGGCAAACTTGAGAGTGTTGATAAACAATTTGAGAGCGTTGATAAACAATTTGAGAGTGTTGATAAACAATTTGAGAGCGTTAATAAACAATTTGAGAGCGTTGGCAAACAAATCACGCATGTAACGTATATCACTTATGGACTCATCGCGCTCATTGTGGCGGCTATAGCGATACCACAAATTCTCATTGCATGGCGTGCCGAGAAGTCTCGCTCCCTCGAAAGAAAGGTTGAAATGCTCACAGAAGAAATAGAAACGCTGAAGCGACAACAGATTATACATCCTCGAGACGCGTAACAAATAGCTAAGACCGAATTAGAAACATGACAAACACAAAAGTCCAAGCCGTTTCATGGAATATCACCCGACTCTGTAATCTAAAGTGTACGCACTGCTACCTCCCCGCAGGATTTGTAGACACAAACGAGTTAGTGAACGGAAACCTTAACCTCTCCGATATTCAAGATTCACACGAGTACTCAAGGGACGCTGAACTCAGCCAATCTGAGTGTTTCCGCGTCATTGATGAAATCGCCGAAATCAATCCGCATATCCTCCTCATTCTCACCGGTGGCGAACCGCTATTACGCCCGGATATTTTGGAGATATCGAAGTATGCCTCCAATACCGGGTTTCTTGTTGTCATGGGTACAAACGGTGTCTTGCTGAACGACGCAGTGGTCGAGAAAATGCAACAGCACGGTGTCACCGGCGCAGGCGTTAGCTTAGACTCTATTCAACCCACAAATCACGATAAGTTTCGGGGTATGGAAGGAGCGTGGAAAGCGACGATGAACGGTGTTGAGGCACTCAAACGCGCACAACTCGACTTCCTCGTTCAGACCTCTGTAACGCAGTGGAATTACGATGAGATCCCAAAGATTGTAGAATTCGCGTATCAACTCGGTGCGAAGGTGCTAAACCTCTACTTCCTCGTCCGAACCGGAAGGGGTAAGACGGTGATGGACATTACGCCTACGCAATATGAAAAGATGCTGGAGACGCTTTTCGAGCTGCAGGCGGCTTATACTGGAAAAATGCTCATCGCGGCGAAATGTGCCCCGCATTACAAGCGCGTCATCTATGAACAACAGTCCGACTCGGCTTTCCTTCAAGGCTATCCGAGTGGCACGTGTCCGTGTGGTATCTACTACTGCCGTATCACGCCTGAAGGGGAACTGACGCCGTGTCCGTATCTACCCGTTAGCGTCGGGAACCTCAAAGAGGAGAGTTTCGTCAAACTCTGGAACGAATCAAAGACCTTTCAGGAGTTGCGGAATCGGGATTTGCTCGAAGGTAAGTGCGGCGCGTGTGAATTCAGAGAAGTCTGTGGCGGTTGTCGGGCGCGTGCATACGCGACGACTGACAACTACCTCGCTGAAGATGCTTCGTGTGAGTATCAGCCAGGACAAAATAGCGAGGTTTCAAACCCCGCCAACAGTAGACAACCTGTTCAGATAGAGAAAAAGATTGCTTTTGCAACGGAAACCGATTATGATTTGCAGTGGACACCGGCAGCAGAGAAGCGGTTGAAGCGTGTGCCATCATTCGCGCGCGGTATGGTCGTCAAAAGTGTCGAAAAGTACGCACGTGAACATGGGCATCGCGAGGTTACTCCAGAATTGATGAAAGCTGTCAAGAAACGTTTTGATAAAACCGGCCTCCCTTCCTTTAGACCGAAACGCTAAGGAGAACCGTATGCTTACACCAGAACAGGTAGCATTTTTTCAGGAACACGGATACCTCATCCTCAAAAATCTAATCGACGTTGAGACAATTGACGGGTGGCGGACGCAGATTTGGAACTATTTTAACTCCAGTTTAGAAACACCAGAGACCTGGTCCGACGACTATACGATCCAGAATTTCAGTTTCTCTCCCGTATTCGGACACCTCCCTGTGATGCAAGCAATTGCGGAGCAGCTTGGCGGTGGGCAATTTTTTACAGGCGGTGGCGGTTCACCGATCATTAAATGGCCGAATCCTGAAGAAGCGTGGTCAATGCCCAAGGACGGACACATTGATGCTTATGGCGGTGCTTGGAGTCCTTTTATGTTGGGGGCAACAACGTATCTTTACGATATTGAATCCCATGGGGGTGCTTTCATTTTCTGGCCCCGGAGCCACTATTCAACGCACAAATATTTCCTCCAATATCCAGAGCAGATTGACGGCAGTTTCTACGATATCAAAGATTGGGGATGGCATGTGCTTTCGGATTTATCGCCGGAGGGACCCCGAGAATTTATCGGTGCCGCAGGGGACGTTGTGCTGTGGCACGCATTTCTCTGTCATACCGGTTCATCGAACGTCAGAAACGTTCCGCGTTTTGGTGTCTTCGCGCGCTACGCTCACAGACAAAAGGAAGAAATCAAATACGAAATCCCAGAAGATCTCTGGAAATATTGGGTAATCTAAGGAGAAGAAAGAATATGAGCGAACAAACAAATGCCAATGAGCGACTTAATGATGTAGAAGAACGCTTAGCACGGGTAGAGCACTTACTCGTCAGCATCAATGAGAAATTGGCGCAGGGTCCGATTGTCGAGAACATTGATACCGGGAAATCGGAGGCGTTTAAGGAGTGGGTAACGAATTACGTCTCAATGCGGTTGCAGCAACTCGTTCCGGAAACGTGTGATCATCCAGCGGAAGCTGTGCTTCAAGACGGTCCCTTCCTCGATAATACCACAGTGCCGTGTACAGAGGAAGTCGAGCATCGAGTTAAACGGATACCGATCCCGTTTGTCCGTGAGATGGTTGTGCAGCGCGTCGCTGAAAACGCACGCGAAGCGGGCGTTGAACGTGTAGATATCGATTTTATAAATAACAATACAAAAATATGACAATGTTAAGCCACAGAGGAGTTCCGTCTTCCCAGCTTTGATTGGAAGGAGTTGTTAAAGGCA
>VXZL01000555.1 GCA_009845505.1 Candidatus Poribacteria bacterium
AACCGCAGTCGCTATGAAACCGAAGCCCCTACCTTTAGGTAGTGGGTGCTATCACTAAGTGAACAAACAATTGTAGTGTAGACCTTTTGGAGGGGACCCCTCTACATCATTATTTCAGAAAAAATCCTCCAAAAATTTATGAAATTCTTTAAGGGAGAAATTTCTGATGGAAACACAAATTTTGATGTCAAAATGTCTTGTGTTAATGTTTATAGGTATTTTAATGAGTTTTGGGATGCAGGGTATGAGTTACGGTGCCCCCAACGGGGTCTGTGAAGTTGGAGATGTGCTGTCCCCAGGTCAGAGTTGCACCTACCCTGATACAGATGTTAAATTTTCAGTTAACAACGACGGAGCCGCGCAAATGAGCAATCCGCCCCAAGGATTGCCCTGGTTTCTCGAATGGCTGTTTGGAGCAAATCTGAATGATTCAGTCAATTTTGAAGCAGACATCAATGGTAAGGCTTATAACTTTGCTGCCAGTAAACGCGTTGATGGGAACTGGGAAATAGAAGCAGTTAGCGGCGAAGGTGGAGAACAACCCGATCCACCTGACGCTCAAAATGACCTCGGCCAGGAAAACAACGAAATAGACGAAGACAAAAACGCTAAGAATGAGCCAATTGAGGTAACAACCGCAACCCCTGTTCCGTTAACAGAAGCCACCTTAGATGGAAGCGTCGTCACACTGACACTCAGTGGGCGGACTTACGCAAGTTCTATCTTTGACATCAGAGATGCCGTTACAGTATCCGGCATTAATGGCGTGACGATGCCTTGGCATCAACCTAAGCGGAAAAGCGACACCGAAATTACAATTGAACTTGAATTTGATGGAAACATCAACACCGATAGTTCACTCACCTTCATTGTTAGCGCAGATGCTATTGCTAACTATGACGGCCCCGCACTGACGGCGCAGATCTCCGTTTCTGCCGGCACAGAAACACCCAAACAACCCAGCAGAGACCCAGGTGGCACCCAACAACCCACAGCATCTAAACAACCTGAAACACCAGAAGAAGATTCTGAACAGGACTATATCCGAGGTCCTTGGCTATGGATGGTTGTTCCTACTCGCCCGGAAATTGGACAGGGTATATCCACAGAGATCGATTCCCTTGCTGATGCAAGCGGTGGGGCAGTTACAGAGGCACATGTTGCCCAAAATGGTGTAAGCGAAGGGGATTCCGTCGGGCAGTTGCGATGGACAAACAGTGAGATTCATTGGCCAGGACATCAATGCAATAAATACAATGTGAAGCGTACACCAAATCCTCTACTACAAATCCTAACCATAGGATTATTACAGGACGAGTGTATTGACCCGACCGTCTGTTGGGCAAATAACATCAGTAATGTCGTTAGTACCCTTGGAATGGATATGGGGCTCGACTCAGGTGCGCGGACAGCGTATGCCTTGATTAACCTCATCTCGCCGAGTGAACAAAGAGATGTCATTTTGAGGGCGAAGAGTGGGGATGCTATCAAAATTTGGCTCAATGGAAACGTGGTTCATAGAGAAGCGGCAGCGAGTCTCGGTTGCCGGAAGGTCAATGTTATTCTAGCTTGCGATCCAGAGGTATGTAGATCAGATCCCGCGGTTCAAGAATCCAAAACGAGTTCCTTCTCCGTGACTCTTAAACCCGGCAATAATCTCCTTTTGGTTAAGGTCCGACAGCATGGTGAATATTGGGATATGCGGGTCGGACTTGCTGCGGATTTCACCACGGCGATCCCAAAAACTGGAACGAATGTGGATTTGCCCCCTTCAACCACGCCAGAAACATCACCCATCGGTAGCACGCTAAGCATCTTACCCGCCTCAGTTGTATCTCCTGGCATTGGAGAACAGTTAGCACTTAATCTGAACATTGAAGGCGGCGAATCAGTCGCAGGTTATCAAGCATCTGTGCGGTTCGATACAACTGCCCTTCGCTTCGTCTCAGGGGTAAATGGTGAATTTCTACCTGCGGGTGGGTTCTTTGTGCAACCAAAGGTGGAGGGAAATCTTGTAAAGCTGAACGCTGCATCTCTCGCTGGAGAAAGCAATGGAGATGGTACACTCGCCACACTTACCTTTGAGGTTATCGCTGTGAAGGCATCCACTTTGACGTTATCTGACGTACTTCTCTCCAACAAGGCAGGAGACAGTTTTGTTCCACAGGTTGAAAATGCTCAGATTACTGAACCAACCGGACTCAAGGAGGATGTAAATAGTGATGGTATTGTAAACATCCAAGATTTAGTGTTGACCGCATCTAGTCTCGGGCAAACGGGGGAAAACAAAACAGATGTAAACAGCGATGGCATTGTAAATATTCAGGACCTTGTCCTCGTCGCTGGTGCATTAGGCACAAGTGCCGCCGCTCCGTCCCTGTTTTCTCAATCTCTATCAACCCTCACCGCTGCAGATGTCAAACTGTGGCTATCTCAAGTACAGCAAGTAGATTTGATAGATACAACGTCTCAAAGAGGTACCCTCTTTTTAGAACAACTCCTAGTAGTGTTAACTCCGAAGGAGACAGCACTGTTAGCAAATTACCCGAATCCGTTCAATCCAGAGACGTGGATACCGTACCAATTGTCCAAACCTGCGGATATCACACTGCACATTTATGCTGCAAACGGACGAGTGGTTCGGACCTTAAGCTTGGGACATCAGCCTGCAGGTATGTATCAGAGTCGCAGCCGCGCCGCCTATTGGGATGGAAAAAATGAGTTCGGTGAACAGGTCGCTAGCGGGCTTTACTTTTACACTCTCACCGCTGGAAACTTCACAGCAACGCGGCGAATGCTCATTTTGAAGTAGAGTCAACTACCTTGACTGATGGAAGTTAATAATTTAACAGGGCTTATGCAAAACCACAGAATTCCGCGTATTCTCCTGCAGTGGGAGGTGGTTTCAAACTGCATCCACAAAGGAATTGCGTAAGTCCTATTTAATTTGAATAGCATGCGGTACTAAATTGTCAGAATCAAGATTTGCTGGCTGAAAGCGTATAAGTGAACTCAACACTTTCTTACGTCCACAACGTTTGGATCGTTGGATTTCGCTATATGTATTTACACGAATGTCTAAAATTTGGGTGATTTCGTTCAAGCAAGAGATCCTTCACCTGACGAAAGTCGTCATTTTCTCACTATAGGCATCTTTGATCCGTTGTACGTGGTTCAAAAGCAGATCTGATTCCTGTATCTCTTGATAGGAGAAATATCCGTATTCGGTTGTTTCGCAACTCAGCCGGAGTTCACCACCCACAATTTCCGCTTCAAAGCATAGTGCCACCAATTGGATTTTATTTCCGTCTCGGTATACAATCAATTCGTGTGGGGTTGTGTAAACGCCAATTAAATGTTTTACGACGACCTGCAAACCCGTCTCTTCTTCGACCTCTCGAACACATGCCTCACTTGCACTTTCACCCGGATCCATCCCCCCACCCGGTAGACACCACTGGTTGTTATCCTCGCGTCTTGTTAGCAGAATTTTTTCGCGATGCTCGTCAAAAATAACAGCCGAACATCCGACGCGAAGTGTGCCGTTTTCTCCAATCCGATGTCCTGTAA
>VXZL01000670.1:0-9396 GCA_009845505.1 Candidatus Poribacteria bacterium
TTTACGCAAATTTAGCAGATAAGGCGAGAATTTTTTGTTTTTAACCCCCTAAATCCCCCTTATCAGGGGGACTTTAAGAGAAAATGCGTAAGTCCTATTTGTTAAAAGGATGTAGAGATACGAAGTCCTTTAGGAGGCTCGCCAGGTGGTATCTCATGGACAACAAACTCAACGTAAATATCCAACCTATCAAGGAGTGAAAGTAAACAACCAAGCGAAAAATCAGAAAATTTGCCTTTTAGCAGCGCATCCGCTTCAGACTTATTAATATCCAAAGTCTCAGCTGCCTTGCCTCCTTCAAGCCCACGTTCAATCATAACGTCCCGTATTATCACAGCAAAACGAGTTTTTATGAACGCTTCATCTGAATTAGAGTCTGCTGAGTCATTGAAAGCGTCAATACTACTTTTTTTAATTTTCTTTTTTTCTTTTTTCATATCTATCCCTTCAAACTCCTACAAACCAATAGTTTATCCCCTATACAACGTCCGCATCTGTTGGATGACTTTCGGTAACTTGGCAATAACGGCATCAATTTCGGCTTCGGTTGTGTCTCTGCCGAGCGAAAAACGGACGGTACCTTGTGCTAATCTCGGTGGTAAGCCGAGTGCGGCAAGGACATGCGAGGGTTCCATAGAACCAGAGGTACACGCAGAACCCGTCGAGACACAGATACCTTCCATGTCCAAGCGTAAGATAAGACTTTCCCCTTCGACAGATTCAAATGAAACGTTAAGCGTGCCGGGAGCGCAGTAGTCAGGGTGTCCGTTGTAATGGAGCCGATTAATGTGGGCATCTAAGCCTTCACGCAAACGATGTGTTAATCGACTTAGGTGTTTGGCATAAGAAGCCTGCTCCTGTTTGGCAAAGTCGGCGGTAGCCCCAAGCCCGACGATAGCGGGGACGTTCTCGGATCCAGCACGTCGATTGCGTTCATGTGAACCGCCATGGACGAGGTTGGCGAGTCGGGTACCGCGGCGGATATAGAGAACACCGATCCCCTTCGGGGCGTAAATCTTATGTCCAGAAAACGCAAGGAGATTGACACCGAGTTCTTGAACGTTCATATCCAATTTGCCGACAGATTGCACTGCATCCGTGTGGAATGGAATATCGTGTTCCTGTGCAACTTCGCATATCTCTTCAAGCGGTTGGATGGTGCCGTTCTCGTTGTTGACGTGCATGATGGAGATGAGGATTGTGGTGTCGCGGATCGCCTCGCGGAGTTGTTCAACACTTATCCGTCCGTACCTATCCACGGGAAGGTAGGTTACCTCGAAACCGCGTTGCTCCAAGTACTGACAAGTATGCAAAACGGCGTGGTGTTCTACAGACGAGGTGATGATGTGGTTACCTTTACCACGACTCTTTTGCAATTCGGTTAAGCCTTTGATGGCATGGTTATCCGACTCGGTGCCGCTGCCTGTGAAGACAATCTCACTCGGACTCTTGGCACCGATGAGTTCGGCGACCTGTTCGCGTGCGGTGTCAATGGCAGTTCTCGCTTCGCGTCCGTAAGCGTGTATACTGGAGCCGTTACCGAATGCCTCGGTGAGATAGGGCATCATGGCATCCCGGACTTCGGGACGAAGCGGCGTTGTTGCGTTGTAGTCTAAGTAGATGCGTTGCATGTTTTTTGTCTATATTGCGATCTGGAACAGATCATTCAGGACTTACGCAAAATTACGGAATTCCATTATTTATCACACGCTCAGTGCGGTTGGGAAACCGCACCTACCAGAGAATTGGGTAAGTCCTATCATTCATAAGTTCGGTAGTTCAGAAAGGTGATCCGATTCGGATTAATTTTAACATCTGGCACGGATTCTCGTCGACTGACCCGTCTGTTCGCATTTAAAAAAGAAAGGTTGAGCGTATGCGTCCCTGCCGGAAGCGACATCCGCACGACAAAAATTTGATTTGGTAGCGTTTTCCACGAGCGGGTGTCCGCCTGCTCCGTCACAGCCCCTGCAAGGTTCACAAGCAGCCCTAATACTTCATTTTCCTTGTTTGCCTTTCGATAGGCCAAATATTTCGCTACAGATCGGACTAAGGTTCGCAAGAGAATGATGGGACGCTCCGCATTAAAGGTCTCTACAGCAATGGTTTCTACGTCTGCTACAAGCACGCCTCTCTTTTGATTTTGCCCTACTGTCACCTCAATTCCTGAGAAGGACGGACGATTGGAGCGAATTGCGGGTATCGCAACGCGTAGAAGATATTCCAATTCGACATCCTTATAGACCCTCCCTTCGCGTCCTACAAGTGTCGGAACAAACTTTTCGTCCTCCACATCGTCCACTTTCAGGATCGGAAAGGTTAAAGCCTCTTCAGTTTTGGGAGGAACGTAGCCAGTCTCATAAAAGAGAATCAACTCACCGGTATTTTCAGGACGCGGTGGCGGTTCCCCGTATTGATTTCGGTAACGTTCAACTTCATCGGTAAATCCGAGTTTGCGTGCCAATCGCACGAGTGAATTTCCGATGTTGTCTGGCATCTCTACACCGGTTTTCTCAGCGGCGTTCTGATAGTATTCTGCGGCTTGCCTGTAAGAGATGTAGGCATCATTCCATTCGCCTGCGGCTTCAAAAACCATGCCCGAAAGATTCGCAAGAAACCCGGCACCCAAGAAATCATACTTATCATCGCTCTTGAAGTAGTCGATGAGCGCCGTAGCGCGGCGGCATTCTACCAAGGCACCGTCTAACTGACCTTGATAGACATAGTTGAGTGCGCGATAGTAGTGGCTTAAAAGCCGTTCATATCGGGTTCCAGCATACGGACGCAATTTGTCGGAAGTAACTAATGAGGTTACTTCTTTTGAAACACTCTTGGTATAGCGATCCTCTGCGATATCTCCGGCTTGATCCAACGCTGCGCTGCTTTCAGGGAAATGGTCGGCATAATGCGCAACAAGTCCAAGCTCAAACAGAAAAGGAATATCAGATTTTTTCGGTGCGTGTTTCTGAAGATAGGTATAGGCAGCTTCTGGCTGTCCTGTCTCCAAAGGTGCTATAGCTTCTGAAAACTTATAACCACCACACCCTATCAGTAGAGAGATAATAAGCAGAAACGGGAAAGCTTTAATCATATATTTTGTAATCTTCAAACAAGTAGCAGTGAGCAGGCACGGGGACCCGCTCAAACAGGGGCGTTACGGACATCCTACAGTCAAATAGCAGTGAGCAGGCACGGGGGCCCGCTCAAACAGAGACATTACGGACATCCTACAGTTTAAACTTGTCGCGTCCGATAAATTTCTTAATCTTTTTGTTCCCGATCCAGATCTTTTCGTTTGTTTCAATGTTCGTCAAGGTAAGATCGGTCTGATAGAAGATGACCTGATCTCCCCCTTCGCGGTCTTCGATGGTGTTAATTTCGCCAGTCATCATGTAATCTGCGCCGAGTTCGCGTCCCATCCGTTTGACGGTCTCAAGCGCAGCGAATTCTCCTTGGTCAGCCCGTTCCTCGCGAATTTCGCCGCGTTCACTCGAACTGGATACAGTGCGGACTTTCCCGGAATTGATAAAAGCGCGCTCAATATCAGTTACAAATGTTGCGACAGGGATATGTTCCATACTCTTATTACGGATCCCGCCAACAATGACGACGGGTTTTCCGCCTGTATTTATACCGTGATCGTTAATCCAAGGGTGGCTCAGACAATCCCCAATAATCTCGTCGGCGACCATACGCGAATCTGTATCGTTCCAACGTCCAGAGAGATCGATTGTCGTGTCGGCATCAACACGGGTAACCTGTTTAGAACCACTGCAACCGCTAAAAATGATTATACTCATGAAGACGGTGTAAATTGCCAATTTATATGAGACAAACTTGGGCACCGTCAAAATTTTACACATCAGATATACTCCTTGCTATAAGGGTCAATTTTTGTCATCAGAAATCTAAGTCGGCTTCTTGAACAATTTTTTCAACGAAGGTATCAAGTGTCATTGCGCCGATGTCGCCTTCATCTCGACTTCGGACACTGACGGTGCGGTTTTCCTGTTCACGTCCACCGATAATTAGCATATAGGGGACACGTTGTAAACGGGCAAGTCGAATTTTTGCCCCAATCTTATCGTCGCTGTTATCCAATTCAACGCGACACCCCTTTTGCGATAGCAACCGGTGGACTTCTGTGGCGTAATCAACGAAGCGTTGACTGATCGTCATGACAACACACTGGACAGGAGAGAGCCACGTCGGAAAAGCACCGGCATAATGCTCAATGAGCATGGCGATGAAACGTTCAAAACTCCCACAGATCGCACGATGGATAACGACAGGTCGTTTTTCCGAGCCATCGGGTGCGACATAGATGAGTTCAAACCGTTCAGGGAGTTGGAAATCGAGCTGGACGGTAGCACATTGTACATCTCGGTTGAGTGAATCGCGCACCTGAAAGTCAAGTTTGGGTCCGTAGAACGCAGCCTCGCCGGGATCGATACTATACTCAACCTGATTGTTTTTCAACACACTCTCAAGCATGCTTTCCGCACGATTCCAGACTTCAATATCGCCCATAAACTTGTCAGGATTGCGTGTGCTAAAATCACAACGGAACGGCAAATCAAATGTCCCGTAGATACGGTCAAAAAGTCCAAGAATGCGTTCATACTCATCGGCAATCTGGTCTTCTGTAACGAAGTTGTGCGCATCGTCTTGACACATCTGACGGACGCGCGACAAACCGGTTAACGTGCCAGTGGCTTCATTGCGATGTAACACGCCTTGGTCGTGTAGACGGTAGGGCAGGTCCCGATAACTGTGGCGCGCACTTTTATAGATAAGCATGTGCGCCGGGCAGTTCATCGGTTTAAGTGCACTCACCGATCTCCCGTCCTCGCTTTCGATGAGGAACATGTCATCCCTGAAGTGTTCCCAATGCCCGGAGGTCTCCCAAAGACTGCTGTCATAGATAAGTGGTGTCCGTACCTCTTGATACCCTTCACTGAGATAAAGTTTTCGCACCTTTTCAGACAAATGATTATAGACGAATGCCCCTTTGGGAAGCCAAAAAGGACTACCGGGGGATTCAGGGTGCATCTGAAAGAGTTCTAATTCGCGTCCGAGTCTGCGATGGTCGCGCTTGGCGGCTTCTTCGCGTTGTGTTAAGTATGCCTGAAGGTCGGCTTTGGTCTCCCATGCGGTACCATAAATGCGTTGTAACTGCTCGCGATTGCCATCACCACGCCAATAGGCTCCAGAAACGCGGAGCAGTTTGAAATATCGGCACTCGCCTGTTTTTTCGACGTGCGGTCCTTTACAGAGGTCAGTGAAATCACCGTTGTGATAGATAGAAACACCTTCGTCAGCGACCCCTTCATCACTGGCGTTGACCTCCTGATCGGAGATCCCGTCGATTAATTCGAGTTTGAATTTTTGGTTTCGTTCGCCAAACCATTCGCGAGCCTCATCGTAGGTCCACGTCTCCTGTTGGAAAGGCACATTGGCTTTAATCATCGCCTTCATGTGCTTTTCGATCTCCGGGAAATCGTCGGGTGTAATGGGACGTGGCACCTCCATATCGTAATAGAACTCGTTCTCAATCGGGGGTCCGATTGCGAGTTTGACGGTACGTTCGCCATCTGGGAATAATTGTTGGACGGCATACGCCATGATGTGCGCGGTTGAATGGCGTAGGCGTTGTCCGTAGTCTTCAGGTTGATTGGGTTCAGGCATTGTGATCTACTCTCATTATGTCGATTCGTAGTAGTTAGAAAATTGTTCTCAATAGACTTAACGTCTTCTTTCAAATTTCGGTTTACGCAATTATTTTACATCATTTCATAGAGAAATGCCAATCAAAAATATCCCAATCAAGGCAAATCCTTTCAGCGGCCAGAATCGAGGCGGACTTCACAATGAAGATCACCTACGATAAAATCTAATTTTCCTTTGCAGGTGAAACTGCCTGCACACACCGAAAGCCGAGGCCAACACCCGTAAGTGTTGGTGCAACCCTATTGCGATAGGCAACCCGGACGTTTTGAACCTCAGTATTGTACCAGGCACCACCACGCACCACGCGGGAAGTCGTAACATTCGCGAAGTCAGATATAACTAAATTCGCGTTGTCTATTGTATTCACGCCCCCCAATGGGTTACGATGCGGGGAAGAGAAATAGAAATCGCCATAATACGCATCAAGGCACCACTCCAGCACGTTCCCTGCCATGTCATATAAACCATATCCATTTGCTGGATACCTACCAACAACCGTGGTGTCTCCAACGTGGTTACCGTAGTTAGCTTGTCCATTTGAAATCGTGTTCCCCCATGGATACTGCAGACCGGACTTACCACCACGCGCCGCTTTTTCCCATTCCGCTTCGGTGGGTAAACGCTTACCTGTCCATTTTGCGTAAGCCATTGCCCCATACCAACTCACGTAAGTTACCGGATGGTCTCCTTTTCCCTTAGGATAGTTGTTTCTATTCCAGTGCTTTAAGTAGCTCCCATTGTGATATGGAGATGGTATTTGGTCTTTCCTCCATTGTGAATTCGCATCAACAAACGCTTTGTATTGTGCGTTCGTCACCTCGTGCTTGTCTATATAGAATGCGTCTATGTAGACAGTATGCACTGGTTTTTCGTCGGTGTTGTCGTTACTGCCCATCTGAAACTCGCCCGCGGGGATTAAGATCATATCCGAAGGCACTGAAGGGGTTATGGGTTTCGGGGATGGGGTGGGTGTTATCAGTGTGTCCTGCTTTGGTATAGCGAGTGTTGGTTTGCTTGGCGTGGTTGGTGGCGGGGGAACAGTCTCGTCTTGTTTGGTAATAGGGACAGGTTCCTGGGATGGAATGAATTTTTTCTCGGGTTCCATCGCGGTCTGTTTTATGGGAGCAGGCTCCGAGGGGGCTATAGGGGTTGTAGGTTCGGGATCCAGAGTTGGTATTGCTGTTGTCTCCTGCTTTGGGGCGACAGTCTGGAATTCGCTCGGCGTAGTTGACGGCAGCGGTGCAGGCTCCTCCTGTCCAGCTGTAGAGACAGGTTCCTCGGATAGCATAGGACCCGCATCCGATTCCGTTGTGCTCTGTTCTGTGGAACCAGACTCTGGTGCCTCGTCTGTGAAGGGTTCCGTTTCTAATCCAGGTGTGCCTTGGGCAGCTATAGGTGCTGTTTCGGTACTCGGAGCGTTTGATGCACTCACATAACTGACATATCTAATTGTTCCCACAACACATAATAAAAGGAGAGGTGCCACGGCTACCCACATCTTCATCCGTTTTTGATCGTAAATTTTCATGGTTCGGTAACCTTGAATTACCAGACCCATCACCAGCCCCCAGAACGCCCAACCGGCAACAAGCGGGATATTGAATCCAAGATCAAATAGGACATCCAGCCCGTTAAAAATGGCTGTTCCAATGAATGCTAAAGCGACAAATGGGAAAGCCACCACAATAAAAATCAAGGACAAAATACCAACAGCAACTGACCCAATAAAATATACGATAGAGCCCAGCAAACCCAGCACAATAACAGCAACAATAACAAAGCGCCATAGACCCTGCAGCTCGGTACCACTGCCTGTATATCGTCCGTACTGGTCATAGTAGTCGACATTGACCATCTTAGGGGTAAGATTGCGGAGTATCTCAAAGCAGAATTTAGCAAACTTGACATAGTGGCGGGCACCCCACTCGATAGCTACCCAGGCAAACTTACCTATGCGGCCCAAAACTTCTGTTGACTTGCGGTGGTCTTGTGCCTGAAAGAAATTTTTAATGAGCAGAATTGGCAGCAAAAATCGTTGCCAACTAAACGATCTACTAACCACGAGGAGCCAATGCGCGTATATACCTATTCCAAAGATCAAGGAGCCCGCCCATGCCAGATATAGGGGAGATGGAATTACAATGAGACGGCTAAAGAGAGCGATCGCCGCCATTAAGACACCACTGATAAGCACCCAGCGGAGCAATGGCTGAAGCCCATGATTAATATAGATCGGAACCTCCAAACTCCGACCGTTGGTGTCAATGACAAGAAATGTCTGATGGGCTTGGTTGGATGTTAAGACGTTTTCATCGAGATGAATGCTGACCATGCCCTTGCCATGGATATTTGTATCAGAAAGCTGCAGTCCCGGTATATCGTTTTTCAGATGGACATCGCCGTGGAGAAAACCGCGCCCGACGTTCTTAATTTCGGAACGGATCGTTCTTGCGGTGCCCGTCTCGGCGGTTTTCGCGATACTGTTAGTTTCGGAAGGGGACGTTTCGGTGCTGCCCGTCTCCACGCCGTTGAAATGTATTTCGGGATGGCTTATCACTGGCACCGGGTCTCCGATCCCTGGGTCGAGTACTTGAACAAAGGTTTCTAAACCGATGTCCTGCTGGTCAGTATAGCGATTTGTGAGTTCATTTGCGGTATCTGCAAGTTGCGGGTGCTTGATGTGCTCAAGCCAAAACGCAAAGAACCCGTTATACAGCAACGTTTTGGCTTGATCCCAATTCTTATCTATCAAGGGTGCAAGGTGTTGCGGCGTGTTCGCGCCTTTTCCCTTCTCCATTCTCACTTCATCGTGAAGCACTGCAAGCATCGTCATGAGTCCTGTGTCGCGATCATCGGAAAATCGGCCTACAATTGTTTGGGCAGCATCAGCGAACAGGTTCTGGTCAGCACTCCGGAGGTTTTGCTCCAAGGTTCCGTCATAAAGGGCATCAGTGGCATGAGTGGGGTGCTGCTCTATTAAGGCCCCCAAAGCTGCGATGCTACGTGCTTCTTCGCCGCCAGGGAAGGTCAAAACAGACTGCTCTAACTCTTCCGGTTCCTTCGTGAGGGCTGCAATGTGTTTCCGGCGTTTTCGTGGGTCCAGCAGCGTCTCCTTGGCATCATTGAGAACTTTCTGCCACTGTGCTTGCGTTAACCCATCTGAACGCGGCACATTCGCATACGCCCCAATTGTGAGAGCATACTGCTTCGTGTGCGCAGCGTTGACGAGGTTTTTTATCGTTGTATCATCTTTGCCCTGGATATCGTCGATTGAGAGTTCAAGCACTTCAAAGTAATTGTAATCCATAATATAACCCCTTATCTTTTGCTATGTAAGCCCTATTATCGTAAATCCCAAAGAACATGTCGACAGTCATTTATAGTAAAACTTACAATTAACGATACATCGTACACAGGCGAGGTTGGGAAACCTTGCTAGCGGAGGTGAAGGGTTTTCGCTTCTATTGAGATGTCTTTTTAATTCTGATTACGAGTATAGCGAATATAGCCAACTGTATAATAGAAGATGAGAAGAAGTGCAGCAGGTAAAAATCTAAGAGGATCTTGAAACGCGTCAGAGTCAAAGATTTCTGCAAAGATAAATGTGAGAGAAAAGACCAATATTACAATCTTTATCATTATCAACCTCTTTATCATCAACCCCAA
>VXZL01000670.1:9406-11740 GCA_009845505.1 Candidatus Poribacteria bacterium
ATAGAATGCACCGCGAACGAAGGGGGCCACAACCGTAAAACTCGTGAAACAATAGCTCAAAAAATCAGAAGTGACAAAGTCGATGCTTGCAACACTTATGCCAGAAGATACGAATCCCAATTTGACTAAGCGTATGCCATAAGGTCCCAATCCGCCTGCTAATGTCACAGCGAATATTGCTATCAACGGCCGGTACATCTTATAGGCTACACAGTCCCGGAGGAATCTTATATAAGTCCAGGGATAATAGTCGTAGAAAAAAGCGTAGGTAGCATACCAGCAATATTGGATGAATCCAGCATAAAATAAAAGAGCGAGGGCGATAAGATTAGTGATTAATAAAGTTAATAGAATGTCCCTAATATTTCCGGGGCTTACCGTATGATGGAACAATGACCATAGGGATATTGCTATCAACAACTGCCCTATGCCGAGTGCTATATACTTCGTCCATTTGTGTTTTGGTGCTTGCTTTGCTTCTGGTTCGGGTGTTTCTGTCGTTTCTGGTGCGTGTGTTGCTTCTGGTTCGGGTATTTCTGTGGTTTCTGGTGCTTGTGTCGATTCTGCCTCGGGCATGAGGTCTGCAATGTGTTTCCGACGTTTTCGTGGGTCCAGCAGTGTCTCCTTGGCATCATTGAGAACTTTCTGCCACTGTGCTTGCGTTAACCCATCTGAACGCGGCACATTCGCATACGGCCCAATTGTGAGGGCATATAGTTTCGTGTGAGCGGCATCGACGAGGTTTTTTATCGTTGCCTCATCTTCGTCTTGAATATCGTCGATTGAGAGTTCAAGCACTTCAAAATAGTTATAATCCATAATGTTTGATAACGCTGTTATGACAACTGCTTTCTCAAGATTGCGTTTGTGAGATGAGCCTTTCGTCTGTCGTCGGAACTCCTAACGTCACCCATATAAGCGTGAAACCGAACGCTTTTTTGAAAGGGTTGACTTGTTGGACTTCGCTATCTCTTACGCGTCCCTCTTGATGAGATTCTCAATCCAATCGCGCAGATCCTCTTGCATCCCAAACCCCAGCCCGATAAGGATCAAAAAGAGTAGCACGACCCAGAGGATGAGGCGAATCATGCCCTTAGAAACCCTGATCAGGAGAAAGATACCGAGTATTGCTGCAATTATTAAAAATGTGGGAGAACTGATAAATTCAGGCATAACGATAGTAAATTCCTTATTTATATGAGGACTTACGCATTCCTTCTTAAAGCCCCCCTACCCCCTTAGATAAGGGAGGATTGAGGGGGGTTGGGGGATTTAGAGGGTTTAAAGGACGAAAAATACCGCTTTTTGCGTCTAACTGTCCGATATTTGCTCAATTTGCGTAAGTCCTGTTAAAAATTGGCATCTATTCAACTGCTAACTTTTTCACCAGCGCCGTGGCTTCTGCCACTTCCGTTTCGTCAAGTGTTGATCTATCAATAGTTACCTTTGCGGTCCTGCCATCAGGGCCTGTCGCTATCACCTCAAGCGTTTGGTCCAGGTTATATTTGTAGATAATGTCAATGGGTGCTCCCGCGGGTAACCCTGGCGGTAATTCAAGTCTACATTCACCGATTTTAAAATCTTCAAATGCGCTTTCGGGAATTTCGTTTTTGAGTTGATCATGTTCAAGCCCCTGCACAATCTCACCGACGACGGAAGTCTGGTTGTCATACCGGGTTCCAAACTTGTCCGACTTTTCGCAAGGAATGGGGGTCATCTTCGGAATCATCACATAGATGCGCTCTTCGTCTCGTTCATTGAAGATAACAGTCCCGAGGTGATGAGTCGCCCCGTCGACGACCTTGACTGTGAGATCTCCGCTAGGACCGATGAACCGATCCTTAACAGCATCCGGGAGGCTTTCTACCGTAGCAGTATTGGAAACGCCAGTCGTCCCCTCCTCGATCTGGCGCAGGGTGCCCTGGATGGCGGCACCGAGGGCGACGGCATCATCGGGATTCACTTCGCTTAGGTTGATTTCTTTACCACTAATTTCGGCAATCATCTCTCGAATCATCGGCATGCGGGTAGAGCCCCCCACCAACAACACCGCGTCAATATCGCCCCAAGTCATCTGTGCTTCTGAGAGCACAACACCACACAAGGCACTGCACCTTTGGACTAAATCATTTGTAAGTTCGTGAAATTTTTCGCGTGTGAGTTCAATACGGCTGCTCTTGCCGTTATAGTTGCATACGATTCGTGCCTTCTGCCGTTGAGACAAAGATTCCTTTGCGCTAATAGCATTGAGTTGGATATCTTGATATGCGTGAAGGTCTTGCAACGGATTTTCGCTGTGTTCCGCCTCAAACATCTGAGCGACGTGTAGGATGA
>VXZL01000670.1:11750-13259 GCA_009845505.1 Candidatus Poribacteria bacterium
CACGCCATACGCGATAGCAGCGGCTGGCGGCTCGTTCATCACCTGAAGGACGTTCAATCCTGCGATTTTCCCAGCGTTGCGTGTCGCTTCTCGCTCGGCATCACGGAAATAAGCAGGGACCGTAATAACGGCATCGGTGACCTCCGTGTTCAGATAAGCCTCCGCATCCTGTTTGAGCTTCTGTAAAATCAGTGCCGAGAGCTCTTCAGCCGAATACGGGGTGCCGTTAAATTCACGGGAAAACTCCTTCTTGGATTTCCCAATCTCACGTTTGACGAATTCAACAATATCTGCCGGGACCGCGCTCGCGTTCTGTTTCGCGATTTTCCCAACCGTGATGACATCCTCTTCAAACATAATGACCGAGGGTGTAATCCGATCGCTTTCAGCGTTCGGAATAATTTCCTCTTGCGCATGTTCGTTGACATGTGCGATCGCAGAAAATGTTGTACCAAGGTCAATGCCAACAACTTTACCCATCTGTTCATCTCCTTTTTCACCTATTAGTTTCCATCAACTGTTTCTTCACCTGTGGGCTGTGTGTAACGAAAGATGGTTACCTCTTCTGGGCGGAACACCTTCTCACGCCAATAGAAACCGATTTTGTGAATGATGGCTACTTCTTCGTCTTTATCGGGGTTATCTGTCGGTTTCGTATCAAGGGTCCTGTGCAATTTTCGATCGAGTTTCTTCGGATGCTCCTCATACGGGGTGACATCCATCCGATAGAGTACTTCCTCCAATTCAAAGCGGAGATTTTCCAAATTCCCCCGAAACTGCAACAACTCCTCTTTCAGGTTCATTCGGAAGTCTGAGAGTTCGCCTGCCAGTGCTTCAGGACGAATTTTATTGAATAGTCCCTTTGAGACGTTATCTGACCACGCTTCAAACGCTTCAAAAGGTTCGCGGATACGGTTCAAGTGAGACTCGACCGACACAAAGTTATCATAGAACTGAATCAGGTTATGGATAACCTGTTTGTGAAATGCTTCAAGCAGGACATTCTCCTTGTAGTCCTTCATTTCACTATAAATTGCGTCAAACATCTGCTGCTGGTTCTGGTTGCGGGCGATCTGCCCCGTAAACAGTTCCTCCAATTTCAACAAGTGCTGATCTATCGATGCAAGCGTGTTGATATCTTCCGCATCAGATTCACGCTTTGCAGGCGGCGGTTCCCTTGTCGAAGTTCCACCCGGTTCCAGTTCGGTTTGTGACTCAACTTGATTCTCATCCGGTAAAGAATTGCCATCAGACAGTTCTGTTGATGGCTCCTGACCTGTTTTTGTGTCGACGTTCCGTTCTTGTAGAGATGGATCGTCAGTCGTCTCTGTATCAGCAGCTTCAATAGTTTCATCAATTGTCTGCTTTTCTTTATTCAAGGTTGTAACCTCCTCTGTGAAACATCTAATTTGTATATGCGTTAACGTCGCCTGATACCAACTTAACGTCCCGAGGATGCTGTGACAAGCCGACTTGCAATCGAGGTATCTGTCGCATTCTCAAGTTCCC
>VXZL01000670.1:13359-20962 GCA_009845505.1 Candidatus Poribacteria bacterium
TCGCATTCTCAAGTTCCCTACTACGGATGAGAGCACCCCAATCAATCTCTCCCTCCTTCTTGCGCATCGGAAGGACTCTTCCACTACCCACCTCCTCTGCCTCAACTTCGATAACACCGTCGGCATTGTATCTATAAGTTACTTTAATGCGTGTCATCCCAGCAGGACGGGGCGGGATACCAAAGACTTCGTAAGCGGCACGGACGGGACAGCTCCGGGGTTCAAGGTACTCGGGACCTTGTAAAACAATGACAGCAAATTCTGTCTGATTGTCAATGGCTGTCCAATAGTCGTTTCGGCTAACATCGCACGGGATATTAGTGTTCTTGGCAATAATTGTGCTACTACGCAACTCCGATGTCTCTTTGTCAAAAACAACCAGACCGAGACTGTGAGAGCAGACATCGCTCATCCGCGCGATGCCAAAGTTTCGATCGGAATCTTTTTGTTCGGATGCTCTGAGGAATCCACTGAGGAACCCACGGGGTTTGGTTTGTTCGGATTGAAGAAGTTCTCCCATGATTGCAGCCCCAACGACAACAGCTTCATCAGGATTGACTGAGGTCTCTGGAGGTTGTCCGAAATGTTCTGTTAGCATATTTTGGATCATCGGCAGGCGTGTTGCGCCACCGACAAGGAGGACTTTATCAATTTCATCCGGTGTCAGTGTAATTTCATCTAAAACTAAATCTACAAGACTTCTACACCGTTCAACGAGATGGGTCGTCATATCCTCGAATTCCTGCTGAGTCAATTGGAGGCGATCGGATTTTCCTGCATAATTGGTAATGATAGTGGCTCTGCTAAGGGTTGACAGCTGAATTTTTGCGTCAACGGATCGTGCTTGAATATCCAAGTATGCGGCTGCGTTCATCAAAGGGTTTTCGCCTTGTTCGAGTTCAAAACGTTCTGCTACATGGGCGATAATCCTATCGTCCCAATCCTTCCCACCGAATCGGTGGTCGCCATTAGTCGCCAAGATAGTCATCTCTTGCCCTTTGACTTCCAAGATAGTTACATCAAAGGTGCCGCCGCCGAGGTCAAAGACTAAAACTTTCGAGGTATCGCCGCCCAGGTGTTTGCCATAGGCAAGTGCTGCAGCTGTGGGTTCGTTTATGATGCGTTGGACGTTCAATCCAGCGATTTCACCTGCGCGGATAGTCGCTTGGCGTTCAAGATCGTTGAAGCAAGCGGGCACTGTGATGACAGCATCCGTCACTTGTTCACTGAGTTCAGTTTCAGTATCTCTTTTCAAGGTTTTGAGTATCTCGGCGGAGATATCTTCCGGCGCGTACTGTTTTCCGCCGAATTCTCGGGAGAATTCTGTGATTGACTTGCCCATTTCGCGTTTAATGAACTCGACAGCATTTTCGGGTTCTGCTAAAGCGTTCTGTTTTGCATATTCACCGACAATGAATTCGCCCTCATCGTAGAAGATGACGCTGGGTGTCAGGCGATCGCCGTCTTCATTAGCGATGAGTTCGGGAGTTTCGTTGTCGTTGACGTAGGCGGCAGCGGAAAACGTGGTTCCTAAGTCAATGCCAACAATTTTAGCCATTCGCTTTTCCTCCTTCTCTGGCTATAATTTGGAAGGTGCCTCAATTCCTTACGGCACCTCATCTACACCCACCACACATCGGAATCCGACGGCACCTCCTACGAGATGCTGCCGGGGGTAAGGTATCAGGTAGCGTTCGGTGAGCCATGCGATGCGCGGGAGTTCACGCCAAGAGTTGCCGCGCAAAACGCGGTGCTGTGGGTCGGTTGTATCGCTACACCACTCCCAGACGTTTCCGAGCATATCGTATACACCGAACGCGTTGGAGAGATAACTTCCGACGGGTGCGATGCGTTCATGTTTATCCTGCCCACCCAAATTAGACTGCGTGCCATCGGGAGCGGTGTTGCCCCATGGGTACTTTTGGGAGACGAACCCGCCGCGAGCGGCTTTTTCCCATTCTACTTCTGTCGGGAGACGTTTGCCTGCCCACGCTGCATACGCCACCGCATCGTCCCATGTTACATTCACAACGGGATAATTGGGTGCCGGCGCGTGGGTGTAAGTTTCCTCTGGTAAAGGCCGGTGTCCGGTCTGCTTAAGGAATTCTTCGTATTGGGCACGCGTGACTTCGTGTGTATCGATGTAAAATTCATCGACATAGACAGTGTTGGGCGGTGAATGTTCACTTTCTCGTGCCGGCGTGCCCATCTGAAACTCGCCTGCGGGAATCAGCACCATCTCTGCACCATCTTTTTCCCATGTAATTGCGCCATAAGGATGCTGCAGTACCATTTCCGCTTCCAATTGAACATGCCACAGTGTCGTCTCGCCGCCCTTCAAGGTGAGTAGTGCGCCACTTGCTTTGTACCCCGCATGCGTCATCTCGCCCATCACGTGTTCACCGTGCATATCTGTGTCAATTTCATAAGTTAACGGGGTTGTACCAATGACTTTTCCATCGATATGAACGGTTGCACCGCTCGGGTCGCTTGTGATGTCCACGGTAGCGGTTGTCTTGTCCTCTGGAGAATCTCCAATTCTTGATGGCAGTGAATGGATGATGGGAGTCTGTGCTGTTTGCTCACCTGGAAAATTTGCGTGTCTAAATAGGTTTGCGGTTTTTAATTCGCATTGTGCCAGCACTTCCTCCCAAGAAAGAAACCCATCAGGGGTCTCTTTCGCGGATAAAGTCCCATCGGCAGCAGCGGTGAAACTTTCAACGAGGGCAGCCGTGAAGTAGCCGCCGACTCTGTTGCTTCCGAACACAAATTGTCCGGGGGCGGCGGCAGTGACATCAAGAGTCCCGGTATGTTTGAGGAAGAGGTCCTCGGTATAGAGGCGGTTTTTGGGAAGATCTTCCGAGAAACTAACACTCAATTCCGGCCCGGGGGTCTCTGCATAGTTGCTGCAGGTGTCAGTAATGAGCATTTTCAAGTCCGCTGGCTTTTGTTCCAGCCATTCCCGCAACTTTGCGCGAGGCACCGTGTCTTTGCTATGGTCAAAATTGAGCACATGCTCGCTGTCAAAACTCCGAATACTTCCGTGTCCATTGTAGTAAACAAGGACCGTATCCTCTGGATTGGGCTTTAATTTGTGAAGATAGTCTTTCACGTGTGCGCCTCTGATAATCCCCTGTTTGTTGGATATAGTTCCGTAAGGTTCCCCTTGGACCAGCGTCATTTTCGTCATGCTGCCGAGTAACTCGTCCTCAGATTTCATGAGGGTTAGATGGACATCACAGTGGTATGAGAGAAGCCTCATGACTTCTTTTATACGGCCCTCACTCTTTTCGACGCTTTTTCGGATGTTCACGTCATTTCCGAGTATGATGAGAAGCGCGTGAACTTCTTTGGCGGTCGCGGTAGATACCGGTCCCAAGCAGATAACAACTATCAGTATTAGCAGAAATCCGGCAGTTGGTAAAGTGTATGTGCGGTTCATAATTTCCTCCTAAAAAGAACTAATCATCCGAGAATCTATAGAAAAGCGCGGGTAAATCGTTAGCAACTCATCGTGCTTCTCTCCTTTGTTTTGTAGGTTGGGTTGAACGGTGTTACCGATGGCCTGGATCCGCTCTCAAAGCCTCTCTGGGAATTTTTTCGAGCATTCCGAAAAATATTTTTTCGTACGTTGAGAGTTTCGCCTCGTCTAAGCGGAGTTTATATTCCTCGAATTCCTTACGAAGATCAGCCGCGGTAGAATTCTCGTTAAGGGTTAATGTAGTGGACTCCTCGTTACCGGTTAATGTGCCGAGTGTCTCATATTCTGAGAGTTCCGTATAAAGATCCTGTGGTATTTCAGTCTCCAGAATCTCGTTATAGAAATCTGGGGCGATGTATCCGGCGATGAGGAGATATCCTGCCGCATGGTATCTTTCTCTCTGCTGCGGTATTGGCAAAATTGCATCTATTGCTCCCCCATCAAGGATAAGGGCACGGCTGCCTCCTACACGATAACTGTTTGTGTAGACAACTCTTTCACTGCCAATCCAGAGCATACCATCATCTGCAAGTGTTTTGGTGGGTTCACCGAGTTTTTCAAGTAATTCTTGACGGAATACACTGTCAGGGTCCCGGTAAGGGCTGTTTACGATCTCTGCTCGAGCGGATCCGTCAGGATTCCAGTCAGGATTTTCTGCGTGTGCGCGTATTACTGTCAGGTACCCTGCTGCCCGTAGGCGATAAACCCCGTTGTCAACCCCGAAGCAATAGACCAATTGCGACGGGACACCGTTGTATCGAATTTTGTAGATCAAAGTTTCACGGCTATTGATATGGATTCGTTTGCCGCGTTCTTTCGTGAGTACCCAGTCTTTTGTATTTCCCCACCGGACCTGACGGAAGGGCGGGGCCCCACGCTCTGATGTTTCTAATAAGGACAGACACCCTGTCATAAAGAGAAACGCCAGCGTTATCACTGTTAGATAGAGGAGTCGGAAACCTTCTTTTTTCATAATATCTCCTTAGGGTGAAGCATTTTTATTGATAAATCTTGTAATTTACACTTAAGAACTCTTCAATATTTATCAAACTCACGTTAGGTTACCATTCGACCCACGTGTTTCAGTCGAACTCACGTTACACTATAGATTCTAACTGATGGACAGAGATTCTTACTTCCGTATGAGCATCTTCCGCGTTGCGGCGAAATCACCTGCCTTGAGTGTATAGAAATAGAGTCCACTTGCGACAGGTTCGCCCTGCGCGTTTCTACCATCCCAGTATGCCGCACGGCTCCGCCTGTGGTACATACCCGCACGCTGATGCCCTAAATCTAAATCCCGCACGACGCGCCCTTGGATGTCATATATCGTCAGTGTCACATCGGCGGGTTTTGCCAACTGATACGGTATCCACGTTTCGGGGTTGAATGGATTCGGGTAGTTTGGCAATAGGGATGTCACCTCTGGAACCTGCCATGCCTCGGGATTTGCCAACCCCCGGAAGTGCTGGAAGAGATATTTTTGGACTTCCGGTGGGAGTTCTTGGAATGGCGGATAGTTTGCAAGTAGCATCAGTTGTGCACGCGGGGCTGCCAAGGTCCCATTTTCCAGGTCCCACGTCCCTTCATATCTCAACTTAAAGGTCGGCACAAGGCGCTCATCTATCCAGTCTGATATTTCTCCTAGGGACGGACTAATGCCGTTTCTTACCCATTCTGCTGGTATTTGTTGTGGATTCAGCGGATTCTTCAGTGGATTCAAGAGTGTCCTCCACTCCTCTTCCTTCGGTTGAAACTCTTGTACCAATGTGAAGTCTATACGTGATACCCGGCTTTTGATCATGAAGAGGATACGGTGGGCATCTTCCGACCTTACCACTATTTTGGGATCTGCTGTGGATTCCAAAATTTTATAGAAATCTTCGCCGGCTTGTATGACTGTTTCTACGGCCCCTATTATCGCCAAAGCGTTACCGAGAAAGGGAATGGCACCGATTCCCTGAACGACCAAACTTTGAACTGTCGTCCCCACCAATTCTTTAATTTTCGTATTGGGTGAAATAAGCGGAAACATAAAATAACCGGGTGTGTCCAGCCGCCGAGGATCTTCATCATTCAATGGATTTAAGACATTGAGGGCATCTGGAATGGCGACCCGATGCGTCGGGACTCCGGGGATATCCAGTATAATAGTGCATTTTCTGATCTCAACCCCCGAGAAGGGCGCGCCAATCACTTCTACAAACTGAGCCTTTAGAACAAAGTAGGTGGAGGTACACGCCTCGGGGGATGCCCATTCGCAATTCTCCGCCGCCTCCCCAAAGAATGCTACCTGCGAGATGAAATCATCCGGGGGTTTCAAATGGGCACCGATCTTTGTGAGATCCGCTATGCCTTCGTATGGCAGTTGATAGACATTTGTGCTTGTGGTTTCTGTACCAAACGCTATGGTGTTGCTGAAAGGACTAAAGGTTACGCTTGAAACCTTGCCAATGTTCCTCCCGTCTCCCAGAGAAAATTGCGTCGAACCCGTGTGTCCATCTAAGACACCGATTGTTTGATCCGAACTCCCACTCAGCAGCAGCGTTCCACTTGGGTCAAAAGCAAGGCTCTGCACAGCACCTGAATGTGGTTGACTTTGCTTCTCAAGCAACCAATCCCCTGCTGCCCGCCACAAGATCACCCGACCATCTCTGTAGCCACTTGCGAGGCGAGAACCATCGGGACTAAAGGCAATAGAATCGACCTCTTTCAACGGCTCTGGTATTTGTAAGGGCGTGCCGACATCACCCGTGGTTACCTCCCAGAGCAGTACCTGGCCGTTATCATTCCCGCTGGCGAGCACAAGGGGCACGGTCGGATGAAAGGCGACGCTTGACACATTGTGGGTATGGGCCTGCAGCGTTGAGATTTTCCGCCATTCCGCCCGACGTGAAAAATACCTGTACACATGCACTTTGTCACCGTTTGTTCCACACGTCAGGAATCTGCTATCAGGACTAAAAGCGACACTCCGAACGGTGTTATCAAGTTTGAGGGGTAGGTGGTGTTCTGTCCACGCTCCCGCTTCTGCCCAGGTACGCTTAGACCTGCGCCACACGCGGATATATCCACGCTGAGTCCCACTGGCAAACCATTTGTTATCTGGACTAAAGGCTATACTGTTGACATCTCCGTGGTGATCGGTCCCTATTCCCTTCTCGTTCGGATTTTCATCTATAAGTCTACCGAGGTAGTCACCTGTGCTCCCTCCCCATAGATAGATGTGGTTGTCATTGCCGCCGGCTGCTAAGACATCTCCTTGCGGACTATAGACCACACATTTGACTGCTTCTTCAGGATTAGACAAGGTGAGCTTCAGATATTTATCACATTTGACTGCCTCTTCAGGATTAAACAAGGTGAGCTCCGGGTACTCATTCGCTGTATTGCCGTGGACAGTTGGTGTAGGTTGCCCTCTTGTGGTTTGCTTCAACGCTATCGGATTTGGCACATCCAAACCGACGAACATACGCCACTTCCCTTCTCGCTCACTGACTTTAACCATCAAGAGATTATCGCCCGCGTGCAGGTTTACTTGAAAGGTATCTTGGTAACCTCTACTGCTACGGTTTACAGCATCGGTGTAGACGACGATACCGTTGAGCCAAACTTTGATAGCGTCATCAGAACCGACTTTCATCGTTGCACCCTGATCTATCTTGGATTCAATATTAATCAGGGCATAAGATGTCGCATGATCTACATTGCCTTCTATAAACCCGATCGCGTTGAGAGTATCATTGATGTTACCGGCACCAAACAAATCAAACAATCTGGGTCTTTCTACAGAAATTTCCCCCGGGGTCCATTGGTAATCTCCAACGAAGTCGCCCACGTTAGCACCTTCGTCCGCTATCATTTCTTCAGTAACCGCACCGGAGCTCGCTTCATTAAGTGAATCAAAATCTATAGAATCTGCTCCACCTTCATTAAATGGTTCTGGGGCGATCATCCAGAGCCAAGGTCCTGCAATATCTATTGTTTCTGCACTGGCACCCGCAATGATGCCTAACATTATTAGACAGATTATCGTTGTAATCGCGAAGAGTTTCCTTTCCATGAGAAACCTCCATCTCTTGTTATCTGCAGTGTGTTTCTATAACATGATTTTATCATTTT
>VXZL01000140.1 GCA_009845505.1 Candidatus Poribacteria bacterium
GTATTGAGAGAATGCTGATAGGTAGTGACTTCTGAGTGCTTTTGAGAAATCCCAGATTATATACAGATCGCCGAAAAAAGTTTAATTTTTTTCGGTCAATGCGTCAATGGATTTACGGATGCTCAGGATCGAGACGCTTTATCTCGCCCCACAGTGTGGTCAACTTCCCGTGTGGTGAAACGGACAACGCACCTTCTATCCAGTCGGGCCACTTCTCATCACTCAGCTCGCTTGGCAACCGTCGAAGTCTCTGCGTCGCAATCGTATACCGATAGATGTCATAATTCGGTGTCGGTTTATCCTTCGCCTTTATAGCGATGAGCAGTGAACGGTCGTTGTCCATCCAACACACATTTGTGCTCATCCAATTATTCCCCAGTCTGTCATTTATCCTGGTGAGGACACGTTTCCTGCCACCGATCTGCTGAACAATAAGATGCTCAATATCTCCATCCTTGAGCCATTTCGATTCAGAAAAGACGATGCGTTGTCCGTCTGCCGACCATCGAGGGAAATGCCTTAAAATCGGAGGGCCATCGAGTGGCTGATCCCGGAGGAGGGGGCGTTGGTTCGTGCCGTCGGCATCCATGACGTAGATCGTTTTCAGCCCGATCCCGTTTGGAACTCGGATGAGCCGCTCAAAAGTGATCTGTGTGCCATCGGGCGACCAGTCAACCGATGCGGAAGCCGCATCCCGTCCGCCATTTGTTACCTGTTTGACGGCGAGAGTTGCCAGATCTATGACGAACACCTCCCATGCGCCGCTGCGGGTACTCGAAAAAGCGATCTGTGTGCCATCGGGTGCCCAGCAGTGATACGCATCGATATCGTTGTTATCGGTGAGGCGTTTCAGGTCTGTGCCGTCAGCGTTCATGACGAACACCTCCGATGTCGTTTGTGTCCGCGTTTTGTCCATGTATCGGGTAAAAGCGATCTGTGTGCCATCCGGCGACCAACGTGGGTAGCTGTCCATATTCTGCAAACTCTGTGTGAGCCTACGTCTACCGGAGCCGTCATCGTTCATGACATAAATCTCATCATCTACAGTCAACACGATCTTCGCATCAATAGGCATTGTCGCCCCCGCAAACCAGAACAGCCAGATAGCAAAGAAAAATGTGATTGTTCGTGAAAGAACGGTTGTTTTCAGAAAGTTCATTGTCTGCCTCCGTATGCACCGGGGATGCTTGGGGCACCTGTGACGAGCGCGAAAACCGCAGCGCCACAGGTGTTATTTAGGCGAACGCTTAAGGCAAGATAAAATCATTGGAGGCATTCGCAGTCATGGCGCACTGCGTTGTATTCGTCGGCAGGTGCCGAACCTTCAACTCTGTCGATGCCCAAATAGAACCGGGACCTGCTTTTTTGCCTCTCAGAGAGAACGAGAAATTGACCTCGTCACCCCCGCCACTGTTAGCGGAGATGGTGTCGCTTTTTTCGCGGGCTGGCGGTGTAACAGACCCACCATTCCAACGAACGCCCATGGTCCCCTTGAGATAGAATTTCACGCCACCTGGACCATAATTCCAAAGCGTGACAGCAGGACTGCTCGAAGCGATGGGGTATGAAAAATTCGTATACGCGTAAGTCACGCAATAAACATCATCACCGAACAGCGAAGTCGTTTTATACTCGTCATCGGACTGAGCATGGAGCGGGGCAACGATGAAGCAGCCTGTCGCGAAAAGTATCATCAGTGTGAATATGAAAAAGCGGTTCAATCTCATTGTGAAAACTCCTTTAGGACTCATTATAGAGTCCCTTTATTCCTAATGCATTTTTTTTCGTTATCATCCAAGAAATTGATACAGATCCATTCTTTCTTTATCAAAATCTAAAACCTGAATGCCATAGGTTTCAGAGTTCCTGAATGTTCACGAAATGGCGTTATTATTAATAAATACACACCACCGAAAAAAGTTTAGTTTTTTTTCGGTCAATGCGTCAATGGATTTACGGATGCTCAGGATCGAGACGCTTTATCTCGCCCCACAGTGTGGTCAACTTCCCGTGTGGTGAAACCGATAACGCACCTTCTGTCCAGTCGGGCCAGTCCTGATTCCCTGGGCCCCGTGTTAAACGTTTCAGGCTTTGTGTGTTAAAGGTATAACGATAGATATCATAATTCGGGTTGGGTTTATCCCGACGTTCTATGCCGAAAAGAATTGCCGTGTCATCCTCCATCCAGCAGACGAAAGTTCCGAGCCACTCGTTGCCGAGCCTGTCATTAATATCAGTAATCACCCGTCTCGCGCCGCCGATCCGCTGAACAACGATTTTCTCTACATCGCCTTCTTTTAACCATTGGACTTCAGAATATACGATCCGTTGTCCATCAGCCGACCAGCGCGGAAAGAACCCGGACGTAGGCGGTGCATTCGGTGGTGGGGCAGCAACGACAGGGTGCGGGTTCTGCCCATCGGCATCCATCACGTAGATCGATTTCTGGGCAAGACCAACGCCGTCCCCGAAATTCTCATAAACGATCTGTGTGCCGTCGGGCGACCAATCGGGAGAAGCGGCACCTCCTTTTGTGATCTGTGTGACAGCAAGTGTCGCGAGGTCAAGCACGAATATCTCATGCTTTCCAGTGCGATGACTCGTAAAGGCAATGTGCTGTCCATCAGGGGACCAGGACGGAGAACCTTCGTTGAGATGATTATCGGTCAATCGCTGCAGATGAGTGCCGTCTGCGTTGATAATAAACAGTTCCGACGAGGTATGCAGATTCTTCAGGTCCATGTATCGGGTAAAGACGATTTTTGTCCCATCGGGGGACCAGCGCGGTCTACGGTCTTTCACCGTTGTGTTGTCTGTGAGCCGGTGCTTACCGGAGCCGTCATCGTTCATGACGCAAATATTTTCGCCGTCGCAGAAAACGATTTTTGCCTCCACGCAAAACAGTGTAATACTCCAGCACCCGAGCAGGCAACAGACACAGAAAAGGATTCGGACGTGTGGCGTTTTCATTCACGGACTCCTTTCGTAGAGTGAGGAGGGCTTCGGAGGTCCGCCGAACCTCGCGTTCAAAACGCATGATCTCCGGGGCTGTTCTCGAAGCCCCATGATTCTCGACGGTTTCTATCACTTGTTCTCTTACCAGGTAAAAGAAGTCGTGGTTTCCGCTTCCCAACTGTCTAAGGGATCGCCATCGATTTCTTTTGACTCTAATGTAGTCTTGGCTGTAATTGTGTAGTCTCCACGCCGTCTTCCGTTCATATTGAACGATAACTCGCAGTCGCTGCCGCCTCCAGCCCACTCGCCCTGATTGAGATCTCCGTCATCAGCGTCTCCGTTGGATGTTTCGCGTTTACCTTTCTTCAGGGTCGATTTAAACGTCCAATAATATTTGATGGGATCGTTGGTCGTATTGGTGAGAGAATAATTGTGGCAGGCCACGGCAATCGGGGAATTCCAAAGTGTGAATATAAAAAAGCGTTTGAAAGTCATTTTGAAACTCCTTTGGGACTTATTATAGAGACCCTTTATTCCTAATACATTTTTTTCGTTAGCATCCAGCGTTTCTGAATGTTCACGAAAACGACTGATATTAATTTA
>VXZL01000489.1 GCA_009845505.1 Candidatus Poribacteria bacterium
GTATCGAACAGTGAATAAAGAAGACTTAATTCTTCAAAAACTTGAGTCTATGGACACAGAACTAAAAAACGTCCGTTCCGAAATAAGGGACGTCCGTTCCGAAATAAAGGACGTTCGTTCTGAGATGAATGATAGGATGGACAAGATGGACACCAAGTTACAGGACGTAGATGCTGAGATCAGGGAGATACGAGATGATGCCTCGGAAATGAAAATCAATCAAGCGAAACATGCCGGGGATCTACATACTTTAGAGGCAAAAATGGATGGTAAATTCCAGACGTTGAATACTAAACTTGATGGTCTTATAGAAAACACGCGCGACCGGAGAGTAGACGCAAACGAGCGTTGGAAAATCGGGGGTATTATCGTCTCGTGTGGTATTGCTGTTGTTTCGTTAATCCTCTCTATTCTCACAAGAATTGGGCAGTAGGTATGACCCGATAGTTAACTTTCACGCCAGCAGCTGCCCGATTATTTTATCTCCCTACTCCTTTCTGTCGATACACTTGCCCACCTTTGACCACGACAATTGGTTCTAACTTCTTTTTCCCAATCCGCACCTGATCGTGTGCATCTATGAGTTGGAATTCGCCCTCTCGCAGTTCAAAAATCACGGCATCCCCCCACGCATCAACGGCTAACGTTCCAACCTGCCCGGGCATCAATATAGTTTCAGCGGGGATACTCGTGACCTTCGCAAGTGCGTCGTCAAGCGACATGCCGAGATGTAGGAATTTATTTACGACATTCACGAGATCGTAAACGGGACCGTCAACGTTGTAGGTATGCAAATCCGATGAGAGTGTTGTCGGTTCAACACCTTGCGCCATCGCCTTCTGAACAACATCCCAACTGAAAGACCCCGCCCCGTGTCCGACATCAAAGATAACACCGCGTTCTATGGCGGCATGGACGGCATCCCGAATCCTGCCGTTTTCATCCAAAATACCACATTCCATACCGTGGAAGCAGTGGGTAAGAATATCACGCGCTCCCATCAGTGCCAATATATCATCAATAGATTCACACCAAGCGTCTTGCGGATGGACCATTATAGGAAGTCCTGCAGCGTCAGCGGCTTCACGCGCCCTGTGTAACGGCAACATCTGTGCCCTTGCACCGACGATACTCTCCCGCGTCAAGCGGACTTTAACCCCTAAAATGACCTCGCGATGCTGCTCTATCATTCGGCACGCCTTTCCGACATCGGCATAGTCAGGATTTTCCAACTCTCCAATCTCTTGCGTGAGCATGCCTTGCGAGGAGATATTCAATTGCGCCAAGATACGTGTGTCGCTGACATCAATGACGTATTTACGGAAACCGGGGAATGTATCCGCGCCTGCGGACCCAGCATCAACGACTGTCGTTGCCCCACGCGCCAGACAGGTCGGGTCGGGTTCGATTCCAAAGTGGCTTACACCGTAAAAGACATGAACGTGTAAGTCGATGAGGCCGGGTGTAACGAAACACCCTTCTGCATCCAGTACCTCTCTCGCTTCGGATGTTGGCATCGCATCGCTGATTGCTGAGACGCGTCCGTTGGCGAATCCGACATCTTTGCGGGCATGGATGCCTTGGGCAGGATCGACGACGGTTCCGTTTTTAATGATTAGGTCGTAGTTCATAATAAATGTTCGGTGCGGTTAGAATGCACATCGCATTTGGTCGAGTACGCCGCAAAACCGCACCTACCTTCATGGGGAAAATGGTGAGTGAATATAGAGGTTTGTTAGTGCGTGCTTTCACGGTTTGTAATCGGACACCAGCGTGTCATAAGTAGGTAATCAAAAAGTGCCGACTCGGCTTCGGGTGTGTCAATCCGTTTGAGTGCGAGGACGGCATTATCTCGGACGTAGCGATTCTCGTCGGCAAATGCCTTTGTCAGCACGGGGATTGCATCGCTTGCGGCGGGTCCAATCTGTGCCAATGCCAATGCCGCTTCAAACCGTGCCTGTCCGTCCCCATCACTGATTAGCATGTCGCAGAGCACAGGGAGCGCGGGGCTTGCAGCCGGACCGATACCACCGAAGGCTTCGGCGAGATAGCGACGGACTTCAACGGAATTGTCCTTTGTCCGTTCCATCAAGGCGGGGATAGCAGGTTCGGCATCTACACCTATTTGTGCTAAGGCGTAGGTGGCTTCAACACGAACGGCATCCTCGGCGTGTTGTAATGCCTCACTCAAGGCGGAGACAGCAGGTGTCCCGACTGCTGCTAATGCATAAGCAGCCATCCGTCGCATGATTTGGTCTTCAACACCAAGCACTTCAATCAGTTGGGGAACAGCAGGTGCGCCGATAGCTCCGAGAGCGTACGCGGCATTCAACCGAACAGGTTCATAAACATCACACAGTGCCTGAATGAGGTGTGGAATTGCTTCTGCTGCGGATTCACCTAACATCCCTATTTCGTCAGCGGCGTCGGAACGGAGAGAGGTATCCTCATTACCCAATGCTGTGATGTATTTTGACAGATTTCCATTGGAAACCGGCTGCGCTGCATGCCCGTTGGATTCTCCTGCCATCCAGTTCCAGACGTGCCGCCATGTGCCTTGATGCCGCGGGATTGCCGGATCGCTGTTTTCCAGTCTCCAGTGCGGATTGGTTACGTTCCATTCGGGTGCCCGCGGTGCGTCCATCCGAACGAACTGGAACTTCATCATGTAGCGCGTTTTGTCGGTCAGATTCGCCATGGCGCGATGCCACAGGTCAAAGTGGATAATCGTTATCGTCCCCGCTGCGCCACTGAGTGCTAACTCACCATCATTATTTTTCGTGATGCGAGTGCTATAGTACTGCGTTCCGGGTAAGACGGCTGAGGGTCCGATTTCGACCGGCGAATCTTGGGGGTAGTAGAACGCCATTGCCCAACGCGGACAATGATGGCGGACTTTTTGATAACCCCAATAACTATCCTTGTGGAACCCTTGTCCATCGCTGTGTGGATTGTTGCGATGCGGATGCCGATGGGAATGCATGGCGTAATTCTCGCCCAGAATACTTGTGAATGCACCTCGGACGGCTGGATCTTCAAAAACAGCTTGCAACTCTGGGACGCGTGGCAAGATATTATTGCCTAAATTCCCTTCTTTTTCTGTGTATTCCTGCGTTTTACGATAGATGGTTTCATGGAAACTCCGGGGCAGATCGGTTTGGACGGTGAGATGTCCATTCACGATAAACTCCCGCATCTGTGCGTCGGTCAGTTTGCTGTGCTCGCTCATAAGTGGCTTGGCTTGCATAGTTAAAACCTCCAATACAACAATGATAACATAGGAAAAAAAAGAGATCAAGCGGAATTTACCAGAGGCGATGTTGAATCAGTCTATTCTTCGTGAAAACGGACGTGAATATAGTTTTAACTTAACGATATATTTCTTCGTAATTTCCCTTAAAAATGTTACACTGGTGTAACATTTTGTGTTGGGTGTGTAACGTTAGAGAACATAGTGGCTATAAGGGTTTGTTGATGTTTAATTTTCTGTTGTGAAAAAAATAATAAGTCCGAAAAGTGTAACATTTTTGAGTTAGCGGTCAGCGGTC
>VXZL01000224.1 GCA_009845505.1 Candidatus Poribacteria bacterium
TACGCATGCTGCTCTTTTGTAGCACAAACTTCTCAGTTTGTGGCACGAGAACACTGTGTTTTCCGAAAATTCGCATCAAACAGAACGGGCTGCAGTCAAAATTACGTAAGTCCTGTATGAGATTATCAGATTTGCTGTGATTAAATGTCTTGTAATCACAGTCATTAAAATCATGAAAATCCAGGTTCAGACGACTGCTAACGACTATCAAAGGACAATAATTAAAAAATGTCAAACGTTAGATTAGGTTTCATCGGTACAGGTGGCAACATGAACCGTCATCTACGCGAATTAACCGAAATTGGTGGCTCACAATTCGTCGCCTTTTGTGATATTGTGCTCGAAAAAGCGGAGCAGGCTGTGACGCAATACGGCGGTAAAGCCTACGCTGATTACAATCAGATGTTGGCGGGCGAGGAATTGGATGCCGTCTATATCTCGATTCCGCCGTTTGCCCACGGTGCTCCTGAACGTGCCGTTATCAATGCTGGACTCCCGATGTTTGTGGAAAAACCGGTACACATGAATGCCGAGGAAGCAAAGGAAATCGCAGCGGAGATAGAAGAAAAAGGCATCATCACCGCTGCTGGATATCAGGAACGTTACCTTGATATTATCGACAAAGCGCAAGAACTCCTTGCGTCACGGCGCGTTGGGTTCTTCATGGGCTATTGGATGGGCGGAATGCCCGGCGGATGGTGGCGAGAGAAGGCAAAATCTGGCGGACAACTCATGGAGCAAACAACCCACGAATTTGATATGGCGCGCTACCTCTTTGGCGAAGTCAAAACCGTCTACGCTGTGGCACGCTACGATCTGATTCCGGACACTGATTACGATATTGAAGAAGCATCTGCGGTTTCTCTGCAATTTGAGAGCGGTGTTTTCGGGATAATGTTCTCCGCCTGTTTCACAACAAATGGGCTGCGGCGTTCTGGGTTAGACATCTTCTGTGAAGATGGTTCGCTTGAATACCATCTCCGTCGCGCGCTCGTGCTCTCCACTGCCGATGAGAAAACCACGTGGAATCCAGAAAACAATTGCACGATTGACATGGATAGCACCTTTATTGAGGCAGTTCGCACAGGAGATGGCAGCGCAATCCGATCACCTTATGCCGATGCCGCGAAAACCGCCATTTTATCCATCGCTGCCAACGAATCCCTTGAAACAGGTCTACCTGTCCATTTAGACTAACTGAAAGACTTTCGCCTATTATATCCAGCCTTGCGTCCCTTGCCCGCGATGTGCTAAAATTGGTAAAGAACCTTTTTTCAAGTTCCAGAGGCGGTTAGAATTAACTAAAACCACCGCGAAACGTAGTGGAGCGGTGCCCAGATTTAATAGTTAAAAATATGGAACAGCAGCTGAACCTCCCCATCACCGGAATGCACTGCGAGAGCTGCGCGAGTACCATCACATATCACCTAAAAAAGATGGATGGTATCCTTGCTGCAGAAGTTAGCCTTGCTACCGAATACGCCGCCGTCACCTTCGATGCGTCCACGCTCAACGAAGAAACTATCGTTGACAAAATCCGGGACCTCGGTTTCGAGGTTGTTGACGAAGGCGAAGAAGACGAAGCCCGTGCTGCGGAATCCCGACGGCAGAAGCTGCAATTCACTGTCGGGATAATCTTTACGCTCCCACTCTTTCTGCTCAGCATGGGCAGAGATATGAATCTATTAGGGGCGTGGGCATCAGCATACTGGGTGAATTGGCTAATGTTCGGTCTGGCATTACCCGTGCAGGGTTATGTGGGTTGGGACTACTACAGCGGCGGTATGAAAGCCCTGCGCAACCGATTCGCGAATATGGATGTGCTCGTCGCTATGGGTTCATCCGTGGCGTTTTTCTATAGCCTCACTGTAACGATTGCATTAGGAACGGACTTAGGGGAGCACTTTGGGAGCCACGTGTATTTTGAGACAGCAGCAGTTATCATTACATTGATTAAGTTAGGAAAACTACTTGAAGCACGGGCTAAAGGTCAGATAACCGCAGCTCTCAAAAAACTCCCTCAACTTTTCCCCGAAACAGTGTGCCGCTTGCAAAATGGCGAAGAACAACATATCCCGATTGAACAGGTCGGCGTGGGAGATGTCCTTCTTGTCCGGCCCGGCGAAAGTATTCCGGTTGATGGCGTGGTGCGGAGCGGTAAAAGTGCCATTGATGAAAGCGTCTTCACCGGCGAAAGCATGCCTGTAGATAAGACCCCGGGCGATCCTGTGACAGCGGCGACGATGAATCAGAGCGGCATGCTCACAATGGAAGCCACACATATCGGAACCGAAACAGCCCTTGCGCGCCTTATCGAACTGGTACAAACAACGCAACAGAGCAAACCTCCTATCCAACGCGCCGCCGATGCAGTCACGAATGTATTTGTCCCTGTCGTCACAGGTATTGCCATTGTGACGTTTCTTGTGTGGTGGTTTCTCGTCGGAGCCGGATTTACCCCGGCAATGCTCCGCTTAGTTGCTATCCTCGTCACAGCCTGTCCTTGTGCATTGGGACTTGCCACCCCAACCGCCGTTATGATGGGAACTGGTATCGGCGCGGCGCGTGGTATCCTCTTCCGAAACGGCGAGGCACTGGAACGCGCAGGCGACTTAACCACAATTGTCCTCGATAAAACAGGCACCTTGACAGAGGGAAAACTCAGACTTACCGATATTCTCACAGAGAAAGATGAATCGGAACTCCTACAACTCTCTGCCGCTGCGGAGCGTGGTAGTGAACACCCTATCGGCAAAGCAATTGTCCGCGCAGCTGAGGAACGCGGGCTTGACATTGGAACACCGAGTGCATTTGAAGCGGTCACCGGGCACGGTATAACTGCACAGGTCGGTAAAAATAGCGTCGTGATTGGCAACCTCCCCTTAATTCAACAACATAACATCCCGACAAGGACCTTTGAAGCAGCGGCAGAACACCTACAAGCCGAGGCGAAAACAGTGTTATGGGTTGCTGTTGACGGACACATTGAAGGACTCCTCGCTGTCGCAGATACGTTGAGACCGGAAGCACAAGCAACTATTACGGACCTCCAGAGACTCGGTTGTGAAGTGGTCATGATGACCGGGGATAACCGCAGCACTGCCGATGCGATCGCTGCATCAGCCGGGATTCGTGAAGTTATGGCGGAACTCCGACCCGAAGACAAAGCAAACGCTATCAAAACCTTACAAGCAAAAGACAGAAGTCTCGTCGCGATGGTAGGCGACGGTATTAACGATACCCCCGCATTAGCACAAGCCGATATAGGCATCGCACTCGGTACAGGCACTGATATTGCAAGGGAGACAGCACATGTGACGCTGATGCACAGCGATTTGCAGGCACTCCCCGAAGCAATTTGGCTCAGTCGCGCGACGATGCGTACGATTAAACAGAACCTTTTCTGGGCGTTTTTCTACAATGTCCTTTTAATTCCTATCGCAGCAGGTGCGCTTTATCCGTTCTCTTTCGTGCCGATGATGTTTCGGGAACTCCACCCGATGCTTGCGGCATTCGCTATGGCGTTT
>VXZL01000158.1 GCA_009845505.1 Candidatus Poribacteria bacterium
TTTATAACCACTTTACAAATTTCCTTGCAATACTTGCCATTTTGTCGTAAATTAAAGGATATTGTAAACACACATTCCTAAGCGCACGTTTATTTAGGTATTTAGAAATTCTACAGAATCCATTGGTTTTATACCTATAAATTGAGGAATTAATCATGAAAATCCAAACACGACACCAATTGCTACTTAATCTCGCAGTGATGGCCACACTGTGTCTATTCTTTACCGCCTGCACCAGTGAAAAGGCTTTGGAGGAGCTTGTTCAAACATCGGAAGAGGAGACGACAGCGATAGATCCCGCTGAACCTACAGATGAAGAACTGGCTGCTCCGCTGCCGGGGCTCCCTGAAGATGTGGCGGGTTACACACAGTGGTTAAAACTAAATGCCGAACCTATACCACCTGTTCCTCGTGGCGACCCGCACAACGGCGATAAAAATGTTTATGTCAACAAAACACGAGAAACGATTGCGCCCAATGGCGAACAGCAGTTTCCGTATCCTGATGGGAGTATTGTTGTAAAAGAGGCATATCGTCCCGGTAAGGATTATGTCGGACTCATCGCAATTATGCGAAAAAAAGCGGGTGTGAATCCTGATCATAACGATTGGGAGTTCATCGAGTATACGCGGAACGCACCGGATGCCGAATTCGGGGTCATAGCTAAAGATGGTGTCTGTTGGGGATGCCACGCCCGAGTCGAAGATATTGATTATGTTTTTACAGAACTTGAATAAAGAATAAGGAGGTCCTTTTGAATCCACATTACAGTGAGGTCGTGAAGTATGCCAACGACGCTCTGTTATTAACAAATCCCTTAGGTATGAAAGCGGATACAGTCAAGAAGTCATTTCTACTGCTCGCTCTTGTAGTTGGTGTTACAATGTGCCTCTTTTTACCCAAGGCAGCAGAAGCGCGTCCTGAATTTGCCACTGAGCTTGGCAAAGAGTGTAGTTTCTGCCACATTGACCCGGCTGGCGGTGGTCCCCGAAATCGCGTTGGCGAAATCTTTGAGGAGAACTATTTTGAGTTCCCTGAAGATTTTGATATGGAAGCCGTAACCGAAGAAGCAAAAGAGATTGTCAAGCAGCTCACGACTTCGCTTGATTTGCAAACTGCATTTATCAAAACAACACATATCGACGAGGGAGAGAACGCGATTGCTGGCTGCAATTCGTGCCACTCTTCGATTGATAGATTTCTTCTTATGCAAGCAGAGGTCACCTTCAACGCACAAGCCTCTGAACACGTCCGACTCACGCTTTCCAATAACGCGGGGACGACAATGAATGCATTTGCAACAGTAGATGCTATTCCAAAACATCTCTATGTCAAAGTCGGACAGTTCCGACTTCCGTTTGCTATCAAACAGAAGGACCACAACATCCTCGTTCGACAGGGCTATGGACTCGGTTCTAACAAACGGGATGTCGGGGTTGAACTTGGTGGCACCGCAGGAAGACTTTTTTACAATGCCGCCTTCTTTAACGCCGACAATGCCACGGCAACAGGCGGACTTGGTACAGTCGGTGCCCAACTCGGACCGATTCGAGCGGGTGTCTCTGGTATATTTGAAAAGCCGGGCGAAGACTGGGAACGGCTCATCGGGGCGTTTCTTACCGCCTCCTTTGCTGGATTGAGCCTTGAAGGCGAATTCAATTTTGGAAACAGTGGCGAAGTTGCCTCTTTCGCACCCGATGCCGTTGATTCAAAAGGATACTATGTCGGCGCAAGGTACCGACTCCTCCCGCAACTCACGCTCTCCGGTCGATACGGCCTCTTTGATCCGGATAGAACGGTTAAGGGAGACGCGAGCCAACGAGTGACACTCACCGCCCAATACAACTTTATAGAAAACGGGGCAATCTCTCTATTTTACTGGGCGAATCTTGCGAACCCAGACCGCAGTCCTGATGATACCATCTCTGATAAAGGCACGTTAAGACAACTCCAAGGCACCGATCAGATTATTTTGATGTCACACTTCTGGTTCTAACCGTTGTCTGGATCTGTCCCTGTTTGTAATAGACAGGGTTTGTGAGTTAATGGTTTTACCTTCATATAATTTTGTAAGGACGGATTGCAGTATCCGTCCTTATGTGTTCATATTTACACATAACGCCACTCAAAGACACCTTGTTTATCTTTGGCACATTCTGGCGAGATTTGGAAACCCATCTGGACTTGACTTCCCTACTTTAAGCACTAAAAAAAAATAAAACTCGGTTGGCATAAAAATTGCTACTGTAGAAATTGCGAAATTAAAAAATATCAAAAAATAATCTGTCGCTTTTCCGAGAGGGTATTTTCATGGTAGCTAAACTTTCCAAGGACTTTCTAATCGGTGTGATTGGGCTAATGGCGCTAATCCTCGTTGCCTGTATTTTCTACATTGTACAGGATAACATGACTGCGCGAACACGTTATAGTGTCAAAACCTTCACGCCGCAAGGAGAGGTGCCACAATGGGTCGATTTTTCGATTACGTTTTCAGAGGTGATCGTTGATAAGTCACGCGTCGGCACCGAAATCCCAGCCGAAGCGTTTCGGTTTACGCCAGCTGTTCAAGGCACAGCACGCTGGGTCGCACGCGATAGAATCGGGTTTTTCTTAGATGCACCTTTGGCACCCGCCGCACAGTATACTGTTCAACTCACACCCGACCTGAACCCATCTGAAACATTTTTACTCACCGGACAAAAAGATTTCAAATTCGCGACTGAGCCTTTCACAATAGAGCAGACACGCATGGAATTTACCACAAATGAGGCACGTGAACAGGCAACAGGGTTTGGTACGATAGCGTTCAACTACCCTGTAACGACAGCTGATTTAAAAGCACATCTCTCTATTGAATTAGATGATGGAACAGAAATCCCGTATCAGATTGAGACCAACGCTGCTACGGCACGGACAGTTCGATTCAAAACACAACGGATAAAACGCGGCAGTGCCGACCGAGAAATAAAAGTTAAGATTGAAAGAGGATTTAAATGCACAGGCGGACAAATCGGTCTTGAGAAAGCACATGTCACGCCTGTTATGCTTCGAGGTATAGGAACACTCGGGGTAACATATTCGGACGTTTGGGAAAGTGACGGCACGCCATATATTTCAGTCAGTTTCAGCGCACCTGTACTTGGTGATACCGTCGAACCCTATCTGGAACTTACACCGGCAGTAGCGTATCAAGTCGTCGCTGATTATCGGAATATAGAAATCCACGGCGATTTCAAGCGGCGCACAACCTATACGCTGAAAATTCGGCGCGGTCTGACAGCGCGAAATGATGCCGTTTTGAAACAAGACTATATGACAAGGCTGAGAATCCCGGATATTCGACCGCAGCTTCGATTCCTGGGGGACGGTTTCTTTCTTGCACGGGAAGGGCAATTAAACCTCGGACTCACAACGATTAACATTGAGCGCGTAAAACTTGATATCGAAAAAGTTTTTGCGAATAACCTTGTCTATGTCTCAAAATTAGAGAGGTGGAGTCGCTGGAGCCGGAACTTGGGTAAACCTATTCATACGGAAGTACTTGACATTCCATCGCAGTTGAACCAGGAGGTGACGGTACCGATCTCCTTGGAAGACTATCTGTCAGACGAACATGTCGGTATCTTTAAAGTTGTGGCGCGGAACGCGCAGCGGGAATGGGACAGTGCACATCAATGGGTACTCGTTACGGATTTGGGCATCACTGCCAAACGCGCTGGGGATAGCCTATCCGTTTGGGTAAAATCTCTTGCTACCGGCGCAGCAGTGCCGACAGCGCGCGTCAAACTCATCAGCGATAATAACCAAACGCTCCTCAGCGGCACAACTAACTGGGCAGGCTTTGTCGAATTCACGGATGTCGCTGAGAAAACGGAAGATTTCACACCCTTTATGATTACCGTCGCCAAGCGCGATGATCTTGCTTTCGTTCAATTGGATCGGCACGAAATCGCAACGGCGGATTTCGATATCTCAGGTCCCGCCTATTTGCAAAAGGGCTATGAAGCCTTTCTCTATACAAGTCGCGGTGTCTATCGACCCGGTGAGACTGTCCAACTTGCGGGTATCGTCCGCGCACCGAAACAGGCAACGCCAAAGCCGCTGCCTACCCGTATTGAAGTGCTCTCTCCAGATGGTAGAATCCTACGAGAATTGAGGCAGCGAACGACGAAAGCCGGTGCCTGTGAGATGCGAATTCCGATTCCTGACTACGCACAGACGGGTAATTACATCGCCAAAATGCTGATTGCTGATAAGGTTGTCGGAAGAACCCAATTTCAGGTTGAGGAATTCATGCCCGACCGGATGAAGGTCGGCATCACTACGGACAAATCTATCTACAGGCTTGGAGATGAAATCGACATTCAAGTGGATGCTGTTAATCTGTTCGGCCCACCGGCTGCGGGACGAAAGGTTCAGGTTTCATGCGAATTGAGATCGATCTCCATCGCGGCTGCTGGCGGCATTTCATCAGCAGAATTTAATACAGCAAAATGGCGCACCTTCATCTTCGGAAGCACTGGATCGAACTTTGCCAAACAGTTTGAAAGTCAACGCGTTGAACTCGGAGAAGCTAAAACTGATCCATCAGGTAAGGCGCGCTATCAATTCGCTATTCCTTCAACCGTGAAAGCACCCTCTCTGTTAAATGGAGTGCTCACGGCTACCGTCAGTGAAATCGGAGGCAGGGCTGTCACGGCTTCACACCGAGTCGTTATCCATCCGTATTCGCATTATGTCGGGCTTCGACGCACAAATATGGCGGACGCTAAGATTAATCAGCCGGTCCGTATCGACTATGTAGCCGTTGATGATGCTATGGCTGTTGCGCCTGGACGCGCTTTACGGTTGAGCCTCCACAAAGTCAACTGGAACACGATACTTCGGCAGAATACAGCTGGACGTTATGAATACGTCTCCGAACCGCAGACGACCGAGGTCGAGACACACGACTTAACTTCGGCAGAGACAGCACAGCCCCTAACACTAACACCTTCAGGCTACGGTGAATATCGCGTCCGACTTGAGGACCTCAAATCGACGGCGACAGCGGAAATCGGATTCTACGTTAACGGTTGGGGCAATACGGCGGTGTCTATGGAACATCCGACCCGCTTGGATCTGACCCTCAATAAGCCTGCCTATCGTTCTGGTGAAACAGCGAAACTACATGTCAAAGCACCCTTCCCCGGTACGCTCCTGCTGACCGTTGAGCGGGACAAAGTCCTGAGTTACCGCACGATTGCGATGAAAGAAAATACCGCGACTTTGTCAATTCCTGTGCGGTCGAGTTATAGACCAAACGTTTACCTTTCTGCAACGCTGATTCGTCCTATGCCTGTGGATACTGTATCGCTGGACCACTATCAACCACTTCCAGCACGAGCATTTGGCGTGATACCCTTGAAACTGGATGCAACCCAGAGAAGGCTTTCGATAGATATGTTTCTTTCACAACAGGATGAGGCGGGTGTATCTTCAAAGGTTCCACTTTCCGGTGAAGGGATGCGTATTGTGGACGGAGAAAATACTGAGGTAGCTGTCCGACCGAACAGCAGTGTGGACATCACCTTCCAAGTGCAAGGCAGACGTTCATGGCAGAAATACGAGGTCTGTATCGCAGCTGTGGACGAAGGAATCCTTTCGCTGACAGATTTCCAAACGCCTGATCCACACGATTACTTCTATCGGCAGCGCGGATTAAAGACGCGCTCCTTTGACCTGTATAGCGGTATTTTGCCTGAAATTGCCGGTCTCACTGATAATTCGAGTACAGGGGGTGATGCTGCACCCGACACAGCACGAAGCAAACGGCTTAATACCGGTAGCATTATACGGGTGAAACCGATCTCGCTTTGGTCTGGATTCGTGCAAACCGATGGAAGGGGACGCGGTACTGTTCAATTTAAAATCCCGCAATTCAACGGGAAATTACGATTGATGGCTGTTGCTTTCGCCGGCGCAAATTACGGTGCTACGGAGGCATACTTGACTGTCCGTGAGCCTATTGTCCTAACGCCAACCTTCCCACGCTTCTTGGCAGGGGGAGACAAACTCCGTGTACCTGTTACCCTTTTTAACGGGACAGGTGAGGCTGGCGAATTTACTGTCGAATTGCAAACCGAAGGGGCTGTGCAGCTCCTGTCAGCAACTGCTGCGAATGGGATGTCTCAAACGCCACCTCCCTCTGTAGGAGAGATGTCCCAATCCCGACGGCTCTTTGTTGATGCCGGGGCGGAAGCACAGGCGTTTTTCGATATTCACGTTCACGATGCGATTGGGGAAGTCGGTTTCAATCTATCTGCACAGGGAAATGCTGAGACCGCCGAGATAGACGTGAAACTTCCATTACGTTCTACCGCCCCACCTGTCACAAAGACAGGGCAAGGCGTGGTCCGTGCTGGTAAACCGGTCGATTTCATTTTCCCCGCAAATTTGATACCGGATTCCTCGGAATTCAGCCTCACGTTATCGCCGTTTCCAAATATCGCTTTTGCTGATAGCCTCCGTTCCCTTGTCCGTTATCCGTATGGATGTTTGGAGCAGACGACGAGTCGGGTTTTTCCGCTCCTCTATTTCAGTGATCTGGCGCGAAGTGTTGAACCGATGCTCGCCAATGAGGATTTAGTCGATCACTATATTACGTCAGGTATCACTAAATTAGAAAGCATGCTAACGGCAAGGAATCATTTCGCTTACTGGCCCGGCGGAACTTACATCAACGCGTGGAGTAGTATCTATGCCTCCCATTTCCTCGTTGAAGCTCGGAAAGCGGGCTATGAGGTTGCAGATCGGGTCTACGACACAATGCTGGACGGTTTGCGGGAACGGGCAAAGTTCTCACCAAACGCAGAGGGTCGAGATGACTCTGAAAGGATAAAGACGGATACCGCACTTGCGACCTATGCTGCTTATGTCTTAGCCGCCGCTGGGCACCCCGATCGCGGAACAATGAATTATCTGAAGAATAGAGGGTTGAGTGGACTTAGCGACTATAGCCACTTTCAACTTGCTGGCGCGTTCGCACTTAGTGGCGAATTAGAAACCGCGCTGTCAATGCTACCGGTTTCAGTATCACCAGGTGTGAATGATAAAAACAGCACGCGGTGGGAGACAGGTGGTACTTTTGACTCTCCAATTCGAGCACAAGCTATCATGCTCGATACGCTTGCCGAAGTCAATGAGAATCATCCATCAATCCCTATGCTCGTTAAGAATCTAAGAGACGCTGCATCCGACGGGAACCGATGGAGAACAACACAGGATAACGCTTTTGCTTTCCTTGCACTCGGTAAGATTATGAAGAAACAGATGGACAAGGACTACACCGGCACTCTGAAAATTAATGGTGAAGATTTTGCTGACTTCGATGCAACGGAGGCACGCTACACCCATGAGGGGTGGGATGGGGTGCGCGTGCAACTTTCTGTCGAAGGCAAGGGAAGCTGTTACTATTACTGGAGTGCTTATGGCATTCAACGTGACTCCTATGTTGAAGAATACGAGCGTGAAATACAAGCGCGCCGTCGCTACTTCAACAAAGATGGCGAGGAATTGGCTCGACAGTTTGCGCACGGGGATTTAATCGTTGCGGAGATAACCGTTAAAGCACTTACTGCTAATCTGGAAAACGTCGTTGTTGTGGATATGTTGCCTGCCGGATTCGAGATTGAGAACCCGCGGTTGGAGTCTCGTGCGGGAATTCCGTGGCTGAGAGCGCAGGACTTCAAGCCGGACTATCTCGATATTCGCGATGATCGGCTCATTTTCTTCGGCACGTTCCCGCGTCAGCGCGAACGTAAATTCTATTACGCACTCCGTGCTGTCACGCAGGGCGAATTTACCTTGCCACCTATCGCTGCCGAAGCGATGTACGATGCAACGAAATCTACTGTAAGTGGTAGCGCGCGTATTGAAGTGGTTACAGAGTGATGAGAAACATTAGAATGGCTATTCGCTATCCGTTGTTCGCTATTCGCTATCTACGGTTCGCGGTTCGCGGTTCGCGGTTCGCTATCTGCTATCCGCTATTCGCTATTCTCGCCCTCTTTATGATCGCCAATTGGTGTTTTCCGCTGCCTAAGGCACAACTCCACCGACCTTCATCTCCTATCGTTTTGGATAGAAATGGTGAATGGCTCCGCGCATTTTTGGCTCCTGACGGTATGTGGCGATTTAGCTGTCAGTCCAAAATGGTGAACCGCGAACCGCGAACCGCGAATAGCGAACCGCGAACCCACAACTACTTTCTCCATCAAGCAATACTAACGTCGGAGGATAGGTGGTTTTACTACCACTTTGGCATTAACCCGGTATCCATTGCGACTGCCTTTTATGACAACCTCACAGCCGGCAAGGTCGTACGCGGCGGATCAACAATTACGATGCAGCTCGCACGGCTGATGGAGCCTAAGGCTCGGAACGTCCCAAACAAATTGTGGGAAATGTTCCGTGCCATCCAACTTGAACTCACCTATTCCAAATCCGAGATTTTAACCTATTACTTCAATATGCTCCCCTACGGTGGAAATATCGTCGGGACAGCGGCAGCCTCGCGGCTTTACTTCAATAAACCGCAGCATGCGATGAGCCTTGGTGAAGCAGCACTCCTCGCCGCAATTCCCAACTCTCCCGAACGCCTGCGTCCAGACAGATTCCCAGAAAATGCAAGAGAGGCACGAAAAAAAGTGCTGAACCGACTCCTTGCACATCAGCAGATTTCCGAACAGCAGTGGCGGGCGGCATTGCAAGAACCGATTCCAACAAAACGCTATCCGCTCCCGTTCAAGGCACCACACCTCGCACGTATGCTCGTAAAGGGAAAAGGACTACACACCGGACCAACGACAGGGGGCAGGATATACACGACAATAGACGTGAAAGTTCAAGAGACGGCACTCCGTATCCTTCGAGAATACCTTGATGCTTCTTATGCAGGTGTCGTCAACCTCCGCTTACCAAGCACAGGGGCTATTGTCGTTATGGACACTCGGAGCCGTCAGGTTTTGGCAATGGTAGGTTCTCACGACTTTTTCGACCGTAAGGCGTTAGGACAGATAAACGGAACACTTGCACCCCGCTCTCCCGGCTCTGCACTGAAACCTTTCGTCTATGCACTCGCAATGGAGCAAGGCTTGATTACACCTGAGACCCTTTTATTTGATGTCCCTGTCACATATAATGGGTATGAACCGGTGAACTATGACGGCAAATATAGCGGTTATGTTACCGCACGTCAGGCACTTGCCCGTTCTCTGAATGTCCCCGCTGTTAATCTCAATGCACGTCTGAAAAACGATACATTGCACACTTTTCTCAAACGGGCGGGAATCTCAACGCTGGCACCGGCGAAAAAGTATGGGCTCTCTATGGTTCTCGGTGGATGCGAAGTGAGCTTGCTTGAACTCACAACGCTTTACGCAGGGCTGGCAAATATGGGAGAATTCGCACCGTACCAATTGACACTCTCAAACCGCGAACACAGTTATCTTGCCGATAACCCGCCAAAACGTTTGCTTCGGCAAGAGACGAGTTTCATCATAACTGAGATGCTCACAACTTTACAACTCCCGGCAAATACCGTTAAGAATCCTGAGGCTTTTGAAAGCACGATGAATCTACCAAAGATTGCGTGGAAAACCGGGACCTCGTACGGACACCGAGATGCGTGGTGTATCGGCTATTCACCGGAATTAACGATTGGGGTTTGGTTGGGGAACTTTGATGGGAAGGGATCGTCAATGATGAGCGGGGCAGACGCAGCAACGCCTATTTTGTTCGCGCTCTTCACGGCACTGACAGGACAAGATACGCACCGCTGGTTCGCGAAACCGGAACAACTGAAAACACGGGAAGTCTGCACACTCAATGGTGCTCCTGTTTCACCACACTGCCCGACCCGTAAGAGCGATGTCTATATCTCCGGGGTCTCACCCGTCGCAACCTGTACAATTCACAAACCCGTCTCTATTGATGAGGCGACGGGCTACAGTCTCTGCTCCCACTGTCGAAGCCTTGACAAAACGGAGTCACAAAATGGATACAAGACTGTGATCTTTGAAGAGTGGCCCGCGGCGGCAGCGACGTGGTTGGCAGAAAATGGATTTGCTGTGCCTGTTTTACCGGAGCATAACCCGTTGTGCAACGGTGCAATCGCAGGGACGGCACCGGTCATCTTATCACCTACAGAAGACACTGTGTATTACATTCGACCGGGTGTCCCCTTAGAGAACCAAAAGATTCGACTCTCCGCCTCCGCTTCTAACAGGACACAAGAACTGTTCTGGTTTTTGGATGGTGAGTTAATTTTCAAAGGGAACGCAGGACAGCAGTATTGGCTTACACCTGTCAAAGGAAAACATCTACTGACCTGTGTGGATGCGGAAGGCCGCTCGGCAAGCCTCCCGCTTCACATTTCGACCATCCCGTAGGTGTGCCTACTACACAAAACGCTTAAAACCTACCGGAGTTGGACTTCAGTTTTCCCCACGTTGTTGTCAATTTGTCCTCTGCTTTCACGGCGAGGGCTGTTGCCATATTTTTTTCGACTTCCTCTGCAGTGAGGGCTACGCTCCAAATCTTAAATTCATCGATAACACCGTTGAAGAAGTTGCCGTTCCCTTGGTTCGCTGCGATGCACATACCTTGAGTGCCGAAATCCATGCGGGCATCGCCACCGGCTTCCGCTTCAGCATCAAGTTCTCCGTCAATATACATCCACGCCGTTTTTCGGCTCTGTGACCCGACAAAATAGTACCATTTCGGCTCAAACTTATCATAATTCGTGAGTGCCTCTAATTCTACACCTTGCGTCGCAAAGTAGAACCCGAATAACACACCGCCGCGATTGAAGGTAATGTGAGGTCTCCCACCCCCTTGAAGCCGGTATAGCAGATCGATACGGTTACCACCCTCAATCTCCTCGTCGGGTTTGAACCAAAATTCAATCGTCATCTCTTTCGGCTGATCAATTTTGAGCGGGTCGAAGTTAACACTCCCGTTGTTGAAATGGAGTGCTTGTCCAACAACACCTTCTACCCATTTGGCGTTTTCTATGTCCCCAACGAACCCATTTGGAGACGTATCTTCCGCCTTGTTGCCTGCGCCTTCGTCAAAAGGCAAATAGACGAGTAAATCTGTCGCTGGGTCGGCTGCGTGCCCAAACGTGCAGCTCAGTAAGAACAGCGCAGCTGCGAAAAAATATGCTAAATATTTCATCATGTTTTCCTTAATAGGGAGATTTCAACTTTCCCCACGTTGTTGTTAATTTATCGATCGGTTCAACCGACAAGGCTTCTGGTAAGTAGTAGTTAAGGATGAATTCGCCCATAATCGCACCCCACGAAACACCCGGATGCGGGACATCGCCAACATAGGTTTGGACAAAGATACCCAAACGACCACCAGTGTCTGTGTTGAATAGCACGCCTGGATCGATCCGCAAATCGTCCTTCGTATTTTCAGCCAATGCGATCTCTACCTCCCACGGCGATTTCTCGAAATCCTCCACGTGGAACGGATAAGACGTATTATACTTCTTCAGACTTGGTATAAAGTCTTTGCCTTCCTGTGTCGGGGTCATTTCAACGGGATTCGCTTGCCAAGCGTCCGGCCCCCTACCCATCCACACGTGCGCCTCTGGGACATCAACGACATGACCTAATGCCACCTGTCCGTTTGTTTCTGCGGGTCCTTCCGATGTGTAGAACGTGTATTCGCCTGTGTTGAAAATCGTGTTACCGGCATCAAGGAACTCTTCGAGAAGCGAACCGTCGGGTTTTGCGTTGCCGGTCGGATAAATCGTTGATGGCGTGATACCTGTCAGAATCAGCGTATTGCCGCCACCCGCCGTGTGCGCTGCGACCCAATCCGCTAATCCCTTAATGTCCTTCGGGTCAAAAGCCGTCAGGTTTACCTTATTATCAATAAGCTTAATTACGGTATCAATTTCCGCTTGAGCACCTTTTGGATCTTCACGTGCCCACGGATGTGAGTCAGTGTGGATCGCGAAATTGTAATTGGCTTCCGCTTGACTGGAAATCAGAACTATTAGGCAAAGAATAATTAGTTTCTTCAACGGTTTCCCTCCTCTACATGTTGTAGACGGGCACAGTGCCCGCCCTATTATATCTATCTACTTTTCAACGCGCCCCATGTAATAGCCAATTTATCGACAGGTTCGACTGCTGTTGGTGGGATACCGGGGCCATTAATTTCAACGTATTCATAGGCAACGGTTGAATCCCTACCCCCTAAACCCGGACGACCTTTGTCGTAAGTCTTATCTTGAGTTTCAACCATCAATTTCCCGTCAATGTAGGTTCTAAGGGTTTCGCCTTCCACTTCAAAGACTATGGTGTATGCATCGCCACCTTTTGTATCCTTTGAATCCGGTCGTTGTGGGCGGGGACCACCGGTGATTTCATTTGCAGCACCGCCTTGGAACATGAAAACCGAGGTTGTATGTGAGTTGTAACTAATCTCCATAAAATAGAAATCTACAGCGGGTTCCTCTGTTCGGACAAAGAGATGAAAATAGGGGCCGACGAGCTTCCGCGCCCCGACTTCCATTCGGTAATCGGTCCAACTCTCTTCACCAAAGTAGATACCGGAATTCTGTCCGCCGCCAACAGTGAGTTCAAGCATGCCGTCTTTTATTTCTGCAGTCGCCTGCGGTCCGAGTTCCCAATCCGCGATTTCCTTGTCGCTATCGAATTCAAAACGAATTGCCAGTGCTGGATGTATCGCCAATATAAAAACGAAACAGATCCATGCACAAACGTGCCACGTCCTTAGCATTTTCATGAGATTCTCTCCTTCGGCAAAAATGAATTGGATTTGTACCACAAACTGTTAGTTTGTGTGTGGGATTTGCACGCAAACTAACAGTTTGCGCTACATCTAAACTTTGCTACAGTTTATGCGAAAACGCGTAATCTGTCAACTCCCGACTCACATCCCTCTAATCGCAGCAACAGTCAGGCACCCCCATCCGACGATAAATGCCAACCCACCGATTGGGGTAATTGCACCGAGCCACCGAATGCCTGTGAGGCTCAGTATGTAGAGACTCCCAGAGAAAATGAGAATGCCAGCAAAAAAACACCAGCCCGCTGCAGTCGTGAGATGGTTCTGCCACTGTGATACTGCCCACGCCGCAGCGAGCATCCCCAGGCTGTGATACATCTGATACCGAACCGCTACCTCGAACGTCTCAAGCATCTCTGGCTTGAGTATTGACCGGAGTCCGTGCGCGCCAAACGCACCAAAAGCGACCCCAAGTAGACCTAAACCCGAACCGAGCGCAAAGAAAAGATTTGACATGGATGTCTCCTTTCAGAAATTGATGATTGACATCAATTATAACTTAAATCGCGCGAATCGTGTCTGATATTTTCTATGAAAGTCCTATAATCCTGCAAATCCTTGGTAAACCTTTGACTTATAACCTACAACCCACAACTCATAACCCATAACCCACCCCTCACAGAAATATTTTCTTGACATTTTTGACACGCTGTGATAAGATTTAATTTTAAACGGCATAGCTCACTCTATTCCGTGTGGTTAATAGTAAAAGGAGAAAATTTAGGACGTATGAAACAATACAGGACAGACGAGATCCGAAACATTGCGATTATCGCGCATTCAGGAGCAGGCAAAACCTCACTCGTTGAAGCGATGCTTTTCAACGGGGGGGCTATTGAACGCATGGGGGCTGTTGATAGCGGAAATTCTGTAGCTGACTATGCCGCTGACGAGATAGAACGCAGAACCACCCTCAACTGTTCAGTCTGTATCGCAGAATGGGAAGGACATAAACTAAATCTGATTGATACCCCCGGTGCTGAAGATTTTTATGGGGACCTCCATAGTGTGCTCCGAGTTGTCGACGCTGTTATCGTCGTTGTTGATGCAACTACCGGTGTTGAAGGTGGAACGGAAAAGGTCTGGGAAGTTGCCGACAAGTATGAACTGCCACGCCTCGTCTTTATCAATAAAATGGATAAAGAGAACGCCAATTTTGAAGACGCACTCGCGAGTGTTGAAGAGATTTTAGAGACGCGCGCGGTTCCAATTCAACTGCCGATCGGTCAGGAGGACCAGTTCGCCGGTGTTGTTGATGTTATACAGATGGCTGCATATCTCGAACCCGATGGGAACAAACGTGCCGCAAAAGCTGAGATTCCAGCAGAATTGGAAGCCGAAGCCGAAGAGACACGCGAAGCACTCGTTGAAGTCGCCGCGGAAAGTGATGATGAACTCATTGAGAAGTTTTTTGAAGGCGAATTGACCGATGAAGAGATTCAAAACGGTCTACAGCTCGGCATTCTCCAGAATCAGTTTACACCCGTGCTTTGCGGTGCTGCGCTTAGCAACGTCGGTGTACAGCAGTTAATGGATGTGCTTGTGACAGGATGCCCGTCGCCTGTTGATGTCGGTCCCGTGGCAAGCGTTGAGGCTGAAGAAGAGACGCGCGACCCATCGTCAGAGGCACCGATGTCTGCTGTCGTTTTTAAGTCGATTGCCGACCCGTTTGCGGGGCAACTCAGTTTTTTCCGCGTTTATTCGGGGATCTTGCAAGGCGATACGCAAGTCAGCAATTCGACGCGTGGACAGGTTGAGAGACTCGGGAAGACGGTCTTCATGAATGGTAAGGACGCGATTAGTACACCACAGGTAGAAGCAGGCGATATCGGGGCGATTACCAAACTCGCTGCCACCCAAACCGGCGACACCCTCTGCGATAGAGACGCACAAATCCAACTCGCAGGCGTTGAGTTCCCTAATTCCGTCATCTCCTACGCGATCCGCCCGACCCGTGAGGGTGATGATGAAAAACTTATGACATCCCTCACACGCATGTCCGAAGAAGACCCGGTGTTCAGGATTGAACGCAACGATGTTACCAAGCAACTCCTCGTCTCCGGACTCGGCGACTTGCACCTAACCATTAATCGTGAACGCATGAAGGATAAATTTGGTGTAGAGACGGCAGTTTTCCCACCGAAAGTGCCGTATCGGGAAACAATTCGTCGAAACGTCCAGAGTATCAATGGACGGCACAAACGCCAATCTGGTGGAAGAGGGCAGTTCGGCGACGTTTGGATTAATATCGCGCCCTTGCAACGCGGTGAGGGCTTTGAATTTGTCAACAACATCGTTGGTGGCTCGATTCCACGCAACTATATACCGGCTGTCGAAAAGGGCATCCGTGAGAGAATGGACAGGGGTTTACTGGCGGGGTACCCCGTCGTTGACATCCAGATTGACCTTTATGACGGTAAGCATCATCCTGTTGATTCTTCGGATATGGCGTTCCAGATTGCGGGTTCCATGGCTTTTGCTGCCGCTGCTGAACACGCAAATCCGGGGTTGCTTGAACCCATCATGAACGTCGCAATCACTGTGCCGGAGCAGTTCATGGGGAGTATTATTGGCGACTTGAATGGACGGCGCGGACAGGTGATGGGTGTCGAACAGATCGGAAGAAAGCAAGTAATTCAGGCGAACGTTCCGCTCTCGGAGATGCTCCGCTATTCGATTGATCTCAAGTCGATGACGAGCGCGCGCGGCAACTTCACGATGGAGTTCTCACACTACGAGGTCGCACCTGACGATGTCGCACAGAAAGTGATTGCCGAGGCAAAAGCGGAAGCAGAAGAGTAGATTAACGGAAAATCCACTGGCGAGATTTCAAATCTCGCCTTTTTCTTGCGTTGTGGCACGGACGGAGGTTTTCTCACATGGCATATAGCAATTGGACCTTAGAAACAGTAAAGAAAGCATTTGACCTCGAAGAAGTAAACGCCGCCGGCATTTTTGCTGATGCAGAACCCGTGGCTCCGAGTACACATCTCATCACAACGCTGGAACGGAACGTGCCGTTAGCCTTCGCTATGGGCACAGAGAAGGCAAAATCAGAACTGATTGTCTCTGCCGTTCTCGTTGAGCTCTGGGAGCACTTCAACCGCAGTATCAGTTTCTTTTCCGGGGTTGACTTTAATGTTGATGCCGAAAGTGGCTTGACGGGGGTTTGTGATTTTGTGGTAAGTCTGTCGCCATCCCAATTTCATCTGGAATCTCCAATCATCCTCCTTGTTGAAGCGAAAAGGGATAATTTGACAGCAGGGCTCGGACAGTGTGTTGCAGAGATGGTCGCCGCCCAACGCTTCAATGCCGAACAAGGGAACGAGGTTCCTTGCGTCTATGGTACTACCACATCAGGCATAGATTGGGTATTCCTTAAGTTGGAGGGAAAGAAACTTCAACTTGACATGGCAGCCTACCAGATTGCACAGTGCGACAAAATTCTCGGTGTTCTCGCAAGCATGGTGGCACAAAAGGCATAAAGACAACGGGCGGATGACAACATCCGCCCGTTGTCAAAACCTGCTAACTGTCCAAATGGAAGATTGCCATCTTCAATTCGGTCATCTCTTCTATAGCATACTTCGGTCCTTCCTTACCCATACCGCTCTCTTTAACACCGCCATAAGGCATCAGATCCGCACGCCACTGCGTACCCCAGTTCACCATTAGATTGCCAGATTCGACTTCACGGACGAACTTCATCGCCCAATCGACATTCTGCGTGAAGATGGCGGCACTCAGACCGTAATTCGTATCGTTGGCGAGCGCAATCGCCTCGTCGATGTCGTTAACACGCGTCACACCGACAGCCGGTCCGAACACTTCATCACAAGAGATTTTCATCTCTGGTTTCACGTTGGCGAGGATCGCAGGTGTAACGAACTGGTCCTGCTTATCTCCACCCGTAAGGAGTTCGGCGCCGTCCGAAACGGCTTCCTGAATCCATTCAGCGACACGGGTAGCATCTCCCTCTCGAATCATCGGCCCCATACGTGTCCCTTCTACGAGCGGATCGCCAGTGCTGATTTGCGAGACTTCGGCTTGGAACGCATCTAAGAAATCGCCATAGATTTTTTCGTGTGCGATGACGCGTTGCGTTGAGATACAGACCTGTCCGGCGTTAGAGTAACCCGATGCCGCTGCAGCGCGTGCAACCTTTTCTGGGTCGGCATCGGGCATGACAATGAGCGGTGAATTTGAACCCAGTTCCATCGTAACCCGTTTCAATCCTGCGACGCGACAGATATGCTCGCCGACATCACGGCTGCCGGTAAAGGTAATCTTTCGGACGCGTGGGTCTGCACAGAGCGTATCGCCGATTTCGCCACCAGGTCCCGTCACACACTGAATCGCCTCAGGCGGCGTGCCGGCTTCTAAAAAGAGTTCGACGAGTTTCAGTGCTGAGAGCGGTGTGTCCGTTGCGGGTTTGATGATAATGGCGTTTCCACCAGCAATTGCGGGACCGGCTTTGTGGCAGACAAGGTGCAACGGGAAGTTAAACGGGCTGATACCCGCAACCACGCCACACGGCATGCGTACTGTAAAACCGAGTTTATCTTTAACGCCCGGCGCGCCTTCAAGCGGGATCGTTTCACCCGTGAGTCGTTTTGATTCCTCGGCAGAAAGGGCGATAATTTCGGAAGCGCGAGTCGCCTCAATCGTCGCCTCTGCTAAGATTTTCCCTTCTTCGCGGGTAATAACCTCAGCGAGTTCTCCCGCCTTTTCCACCATCAAGTCGGCGACTTTCCGCAGGATTTCGTAGCGTTCATAGCCGGTCAAGCCTGCCATGACTTTCGCGCCACGTTCTGCCGTCTGAATCGCGGTTTCGACATCGGCTGCGTCCCCTCTCGGAACGGTGTCAACAACCGAACCGTCGAAAGGACTCAGTACGTCAATTTTGTCGGATTTGTCAATCCATTCTCCACCTACGTGCATTTGCATAATGCGTTTTTCTCCATTTCCACTGCGGCACACGGATGTGCCTGATTTTTATAGAACTTGCACATTCCACCGGTAGGTGCGGTTTCTAACCGCACCGATCCTATGGTGGTAAGTGTCTTTATTGTCCGAAGATACATGTTTCAACGCAATTTTGCGTAAGTTCTGTTTTATTTTTGGGCTTTCAGCAAAGCCCAAGTTGTCGCCAATTTACCCGCTGCATCAACAGCGGCATAACCGGCTAATCCATCGTTCATAACGGCGTTGAGTTCATCTTCAGAGAGGGCTTCTGTGAAGACCTGAACGCCGCAAGTAATAAACACTTTCGTGTTGTTTTATGCTCCTTAAACGCGACAATTATCAAGCGCATCCTCGTCTAATTCAACGCCTAATCCGGGTTTATCTGGGACCGTTGCGTATCCGTCAACAAGCGGAATCGTCGAAGGCGTGACAAGATCAAAAGCCCGTAAGGCGTTCAGCGTAATCGCTGGCATGGTTGCGTTCGGCATGACTGCAGCGAGATGCGTGACGTAACAAGTCGTGATACCGAGTCCAACGATCTGTATCCAAACTGGGAGGTGTGCAGCCTCTGAAATAGTTGCTTCCCGTATGGCGTTCGCAGCGCGCGAGTCGGGATAAGCGATAATAAACGAATCGTTCATTTTTGCCCGTATCGCTGCAATCGGGTCTGGATTACCGAAGTGGATTGTTATCGGTATATCGGTGTTTCGCTTGATTTCTTGGTAGCCAGCGATGTCTGCCTGCGGAATTGGGGTCTCAAACGACTCTATATTGTAATCTTGGAGTTGACGTGCGACTTCAAGCGTGTGTGCGGGTGTCTCAAAGGAGTCGTTTGCATCAACGCGGAGTCGGTAATCATCTGGCACAACCGCCGTAATCGCTGCGACTTGCGCAAGCACCTCAAACCAGGGACGGGCTTTGATTTTATGGAGTCGGTAACCGAGCGCATACGCGTGTTGGGCTTCTGCTGCCCACGCTTCGGGTGTCATGTCGATCGACCAGTACCCGAACGCTGTTTTATCGTGAACTTTTTCGCCTAACAGTTGATGCACCGGTACACCAAGAGCCTTCCCCATGATGTCGTAAAATGCTTGTTGGAGCGGGGTCGGTGCCCAGCCGTTCATAAACGCAAACGGATCCCTACCGATATATCCCTGAATAACCTCATCCGATTGAAACGCGCCGTCGCCGATCCCGATGAGTCCAGCGTCGGTGTGTACCTTGTAGACGTGGTCAATCTGATAAAGATTTCGGCGGGTCATCAATTCATTGATGCCTTCATGATACGGGACTTTCACTTTGATAACGTCGATTTGCGTAATCTTCATGTGTCCACCCCCGTCTTCTTATAGGGTTTTCGATGTTTTAAGAGTTACTCATCGCGCCGGATCCAACTGACAACATCTTCCGCTTCACCCGTTCCACCTTCAACGCCATCACTTCCGAAGGAGATAAGATCGTATCCGTATCGGTCGTGGTTACCCGGGCGGATATAGATATAAGCGTTGCCCCAGGGGTCTTCTGTAATCGGGATTTGGATGTAGGGTCCCAACCAGTTTATAGGATTCGGTGCCGCTTCGGGTTTCTCCCAGAGTGCCTTTAAACCTTGTTCGGTTGATGGATAATCGCCGTTATCTTTAGCGTACCTATCGAGGGCAATACCAAGCACTTCAATTTCCTCAGCAGCTTGTGCTTGTAGGGCGCGTCCCGCTTGTCCGAGCAGCCGAGGTGCTAAAAGGACGGCTGCAATAATTCCGAGGATGACGACGACGACCAGAATTTGTACGGACGTTAGTCCTGCTTGTTTAGAATCAATCGATTTCACACATTCCTCCACAATCTGCGCATGCACGCGTAAAAGATAGCCATCAGCTAACTGCTTGTAACGCTGACAATCGTTTTTTAAGTCTAACACATCCCTTGAATTGTGTCAATTTTATTTCTGGAGTCACCAGAGATGTGCAATAAAAACATCTTGACATCCCGTATAATACACCATATAATAGTCCACTACAATGTAGCATAAGCTGTTAGTTTGTGTGTTCTTTGTAGCACAAACTGTTAGTTTGTGCATATCATAGGAGGAACAAAAACATGATACATGATGTCCTAACGCGAATCATGTACGCCATAGGAGTGCTATTCATTATTGCGCTATTTGTGACCTCGGCTGAAGCCGTTGAAGAATTAATGGTTTCCCAACTCAACGGTGGTGTCCAGTATTGGTGGGAAGTTGAGGAATTCGAGGAACGAGATGAAGACGTATTCTTTCTCAATGATGAAAAGGGACACCTTGTTGATGACCTGAAGGGTGCCTCTGGCGATGCATACCTCGTGCATAATTCACCGAACCCACCAAATAACCTGCCTCCAGCAGAGGATGTCTTTTTTGTGAAGTATACAATTGACGGTATTGCTTCAGGGGGCACTTACTTTGTCTGGTCAAGGGTATCTTGGGATCGAAATCCAAGCGGTCGGGCTCACAACTCCTTCTTTGTTCAGGTGAATGGAACGCCTGACCTCGGAAAGTTCGATCGACACATCAACACACTTGGGGATGCGACTTGGCTCGACAAGTGGGATGACAACAACCCCTGGACATGGGCTGGGGACTCCGCACAACCACAGGCGTTGCAAGGTCAGGCAGGTGGCGGTCTCCAAAACGGTTGGAAAACGCGACTGGATGCTGGCGAGAATACGGTGACGATCTATCACCGTGAAGGTGGACTGAATGCCCAAACCATGTGTTCCGATGTGTTGATGGTCTCGACGGTCGATTTTATACCGACAGACGACGATTTCGCCCAAGCGGTACCACTGCCTGTCGAACCGAAGAATAAGCTGGCGACGGTCTGGGGG
>VXZL01000346.1 GCA_009845505.1 Candidatus Poribacteria bacterium
CCTCTTTATTTTTTCAACGATTTTGGTAATCGTAATTGTAGGTGGCTTTGTATTCAAACTGCTATGGTAGTTTTTACAATTGTTTAGACACTCCGCATCGGCGAGGTTTCCTAACCTCGCCTATCCCTAAGCAGCAACTTCATCCTGAAAATCCTAAAATCCCGCCAATCCTGACTCTGACAGACACCAACTAACCGTTATCTGCTAACAGCGAACCGCTATCTATAATCCGCTGCCAAAATGTTTACCCGCCTGTCTTGAGATTTTTCTTGACTACTCGCAACTTTTCGTGTAAAATTCTTAAAGTGATATTTCTCAAGTTTACAGTTTCTTTATCCTGTTAGAAGAACGACTTGGAAACTGACGAGGGAATGGTAGATTTAATTTTAAGAACGTAAGAAGGAAACGACAATGGCGATTTTCCTTGGTTTAGACATCGGAGATACACGCATTGGGGTCGCAATCAGTGATGCGCTTGGCGTTGCGGCGCACCCGCTATGTACACTAACTCGAAAAAATCGCCAGGTGGATCTAATCGTTATCTCAGACCTCGTCTCTATCCACGAGGTTGAACGTGTGATCATTGGTTTACCTATTTCACTTGACGACTCGCTCGGTACGCAGGCAGAGAAGGTTCAGAAGTTTGCGAAACGCTTGGAAGGTGTACTTGACGTTCCCATTGAGTTTCAGGACGAACGCTTCACGACGGCTGAAGCGGAAGCAATCCTGCGTGAACTTGGCAAGGACGCGAGAGAACAAAAGGGGATCATAGATGAGGTGGCGGCGGTGCTTATCCTGAAAGATTATATGAATCGCTGTCAGGAGATCGCTTCTCCAGCGTCGGTAGAGAACGCCTAATTTTCGTGTGGATAGTGGGTTATCGGCATGTCGCTCCTGTGAGAAAATGTTGACGATGGGAAGAATCGGAAAGATGAGAATAGCGATATTGATGTTGTGTAGCGTTGCTATTCTCTGTCTCATTGCCTCGTTGATAGGCGTGTTTTGGGTGTCTGCCCCTTCTTCCTCAGAAGCTGTTGTCAATTTCGATATACCGACTGGGAGCAATTCGCGAACGATCGCAAAACGATTGGCTGCAGAGAAGCTAATCCGAAGTGAACATGCTTTTCGTTTGCTTGTGCGACACAGGGAAATAGGTAGACGTTTGCAGGCAGGAACATATCTCTTGCGGCGAAACATGTCCCTGTCGGATATCCTTGATGAGTTAGAAAAAGGACAGGTTACCCTTGTCAGCTGGACGGTACCGGAAGGCTTAACGATGATCGCCATCGCTGAACTTTGGGAAACCAATGGCTTTGGGACTGCTACGGCGTTTCAGGAAGCCACCGAAGCCGATGGTTTATTGGAAAAGTATGGGATACCTGAAGACAAATCGGTGGAGGGTTATCTGTTTCCGAATACCTATAAGTTCGCGAAAGGCACAACCGTAGAAAAAGTTGTTGAAATGATGCTCGGTGAATTCGCAAAGCGGTGGATTGAGACGTTTGATGATGAAGCGCGCGATTTGGGGCGAACCCGCCATGAGATTGTAACACTTGCTTCGATTATTGAAAAAGAGGCACAGGTCAAATCAGAACGACCTCGGATTTCGAGCGTTTTTCATAATCGACTCAAACGGAATTGGCGGCTTCAGGCGGATCCAACCGTGCTTTACGCCTTAGGAAACCCCGAACGTCTTTTGACGAAAGCGGATCTGCGTGTGGATTCGCCTTATAACACATACAAATATAAAGGTTTACCGCCGGGGCCGATTGCGAATCCAGGGATTGATTCAATCATGGCAGCATTGCGTCCGGGAAAAACAGATTATCTCTATTTTGTGGCAATAGGCGGAGGAAAACATCATTTTTCAAAGACGCTTTCAGAACATAATAGGATGGTGAGAAAAATGCGGCGTGCCTCTCGGAACCGGTAGTTGTTTACTCGGGTGATTGAGGTAACGACGTGGAAAGTGACAAAACAGAATGGCAAAGGCAGATTCACAGCAGACAATTCAGAATGAGATAACGATTACGGGAAAAGGGTTGATGTTAGGGGAACCTGTAACATTGACTTTGAAACCCGCAGCGGCGGACTCTGGGATTGTCTTTCGGCGTGTAGATATGGCGGACGCACCAGAGATAAAGGTGTGTCCCGAAAATTGGGCAGATATTCTGCCGCGATGTACCAGTTTACGCAGTGGTGAGGCAACCGTTAGCAGTGTGGAACATATCCTCTCTGCGCTTGGTGGCTTAGGTGTTGATAACGTAATAATCGAATTAGACGCACCAGAGCCGCCGGGGCTTGATGGTGGCGCGGGTCGGTATGTTGAAGATATTCAGGCGGTGGGGCTTGTTCCACAAGATGCCCAACGCGACTTTATTGAGGTTGATGAGCCGTTTTCACTTTCCACTGAGGATAGGCAGCTCGTTTTACTTCCGGCTGACGCACTGGAGATAACTTTTGTTTATGCGCATCCACAAACCAACCCCCAAGTCTTAACCCTTGAGATAACTCCTGAGTCTTATGCCTCTGATATTGCACCGGCTCGGAGTTTCTGTTTTGAGAATGAAATTGAAGCACTTCAGGCACTCGGTATCGGTAAGGGGGCAAGTTATGATAACGTCCTTGTTATCAATGAGATGGGTGAACCGAGTACACCGCTCCGATTTGAAGATGAGTTTGTCCGACACAAAATCCTTGATTTGATTGGGGATCTTTATTTGGCGGGTCGTCTGCCGAAGGCACAAGTTATCGCCATGCGGACGGGACATACGTTCCACGCTGAATTTGTACAGGCGCTTGCTGAAGCTGGACATCTTCAACAGGTACCCGTTCAAGAACCTATTGAGGTGATGGATATTTATGAGGTGTTACCGCACCGCCATCCGATGTGTATGGTCGATAGGGTCATTGAATATGAGAGCAAAAAACGCGCTGTCGGTATCAAGAATGTGACGTATAACGAGCCTATTTTTGAAGGACATTTCCCCACACAGCCTGTGATGCCGGGCGTGCTGCAGATTGAAGCACTTGCGCAACTTTCGGCGTGGTTGGTGCTACGGGACATCGGTAAAGAAGGTGAACTCGGCTATTTTCGCTCCATCAGCAAGGCAACATTTCGTCGTGCTGTTATTCCGGGGGATCAGCTTCGGTTGGAGATAGAGGTGGCGCAGTTAAGGAGCAGGATTGCACGCATCGAAGGGCGCGTTTATGTCGGAGACCAACTTGCTACAGAGGCGGAGCTCTCAATCGTATTAGCGTCTGTTTGAACCGTAGTCCTTATTATAGTAGATTCCGTAAATACATTACATTCTCAAACACCCGCGGTAGGTGCGGTTTCTAACCGCACTGATGCGACGTGTGAAATTAATTCTAAAATCTACTATAAGATTAACTGGCAGACCTTTTTGTATGGGATGGCGAGATTAGGAGGGAAATTTTGTGATAGAAACTAACATTCACCCTACGGCTATTATCTCTCCAAAAGCGACATTGGAAGAAGGGCTTAAGATTGGACCCTAC
>VXZL01000551.1 GCA_009845505.1 Candidatus Poribacteria bacterium
GATAAATAGCCGTCAGCGGTCAGTTTTCAGCGGTTAGTAAAAACGCTTTGCTGATGGGAACCGAAAGTTGACGGTTGACAACCGAAAGCAAAAAAAATGTCTAAAAAGAGACTCTATCTTATACTTGGTTGTGTCTTGGTTGCTTATGTCTTCTTGGCGATTGCACCCGTGTTTGCTCAAGACGCGACCGAGGCAGAATACCGTCCCTTCCCGAAGATCGGCAGCCGGAATGCAGCATGGATCGCTGCGCAGCTCCACCTCTTATTCGGATCCTTTATTCTCGGTGTCCCGATGTTTGCCGTTATCATTGAATTTATCGGCTGGAAGACGAAGGACATGCGATACGACCGGATGGCACAAGAGTTTATTAAACTCTGTATGGGCGCGTTTTCGACAACCGCCTTACTCGGGGGTGTACTCGTCTTCATCCTGATATGGTGTTATCCGAAAGTGATGTCGAAACTCAGTGGTATATTTGGCCCGACGATGATCTTTTATGTCGTTCTGTTCTTCGGTGAAACTTTTACGCTTTACCTCTACTCCTACGGATGGGATAAGATGCAGGGACGGCATAAAGGGTGGCATCTTTTCCTCGGTGTACTTCTCAATGTTTTCGGCACTGCGATTATGTTTGTCTCTAACGCATGGCTGAGTTACCAAACCAGCCCAGCAACCCAATACGGTGTGCTCTCTGAAGGACGACGGAAGTCTTGGATAGAAGAGCGGTTGGCGGCAGACCCGGCACTAACACCTGAAGGTGCTATGGAGGGCGTTACAAGCCATACAATGGTCCCGCTCCACAACGAGACAACGGGCGAGTTCATGGGAACCGTTTGGGATGCTGTCAACAACTTTACGTGGATGCCCATCAATATCCACCGTCTCGTTGGGAACATTGCCTTCGGAGGTTCTATTGTCGCTGCTTATGCGGCGTTCCGATTCCTCGTCGCGAAGACCAAAGAGGACAAAGCGCATTACGATTGGATGGGATATACCGGCAACTTTATCGCACTTTGTGGACTCATACCGCTGCCTTTCCTCGGCTATTGGCTCGGTCGGGAAATCTACATGTTCAATAACACGATGGGCATTAACATGATGGGAAGCCTATTTTCGTGGTTATTTATCATTCAGGCAGTGATGATTGGTGTGCTTTTCATTGGCGCGAATTACTATCTCTGGTCAGGCATGGGGAGGATTGATGGTGCGGAAATCTATGCGCGCTATCGTCCGTACATGATTACGATTATTGTCATCTGTGTCGCAATCTGGATGACACCCCGCACACTCTCTAAAATCTCAACTGCCAGTGAACTGAGCGCAATGGGCGGGGCAAACCATCCACACCTCGGACTCTTTGGGTTGATGACCGCCAAAAATACGGCTGTTAATATCATTATCCTTACGACTTTCTTGAGTTTCCTGTTTTATCGCCGTTCCGGAAAGACACCAACAGCGAGTTGGGGAAAAGTTGGGAATATCGCTATCTCTTCGATCTTCTTCCTCGCGACTGTCTCAATTGTCGTTATCGGTATCGTCGGATTTACCGTTCCAACGGACTTGCGCGTCAACGTACTAACACCCTATCAGGTTCTGGTTGCCCTCGCTGTTATGGCGGTTGTTACTGTCGTTGACATCTTCATGTACCGCAAAGCAACCACATCCGGCACCATTCAGTGGGGAGAGATGACAGACCGTTCACAGTACGTCTTGATCCTCCTTGCAATTACATTTACATCGCTTATGGGACTTATGGGTTATGCCCGATCTGGTCTGCGAGAAGCGTGGCATATCTTTGGAGTTATGCAAGATACATCCGCTGACGCGTTTACACCACTCCTTAGCGAAGCGGTGAACATCGTGGCAATCATCATGGTGGCTTTCTTCGCGCTCGTCGGATTTATCTTCTGGCTCGGTTTGTGGGGCGAAAAGAAGAAGGAAGAAAAGGCAGCTATCGCTGAAGCGGCTGTTGCTGCTGAAAGTGATGATTAGCGTGAAACAATAAAGTGGAACAGTGCCATAGAGGTAATAGTCTAAAAAATGTCAAAGAACACGCTCATAAAAATCGCGAGTCTAATCTTAATGGTGGTGAGTTTCATCGCCTATATTGCTGGAGCATCTGCGTTTCCAATTGCCTCGGAGAATTTGCTCCCTTGGTCAGCGTGGTTCCTCATCTCGGTGGTTCTAAACATCGTCTTGTGGTCCAACGTCATGAAATTATTGACGTTCTCGCTTGCTGTAATATGGTTTTATGCTTTTGTGGCAAGCCTTGTGCCAGAAAGTTCCACAGCAGTCAGCCTGACTGAATTGGATTGGAGCGACCCCGATGCAGTTGCTGAACAGGGTGCCTTAGTCTTTAACGGCAAAGGGCAGTGTGCTGCCTGTCATACCGTTGATCCCTCCGCACCACCTGGGAGATGTCCGGATCTCACGGACATCGGTATTACCGCAGCAAACCGCGTCCCCGGCATGGCAGCAAAAGACTATCTCATCGAGTCGCTTTATGAACCCGAAAAATATCTCGTCACCGGATACGGCAAGATTATGCCGCCGGTTTGGAAAGTGCCGATTGCGCTCTCTAAATTAGAGATTGAAGCCGTTATTGCCTACCTTCAGAGTCAAGGTGGCGAAATTGATCCGACGCCATTTGAGGAGCCTATAGATAGGGCGGACACCGCAGTAGCCGCCGCCGCACTTCCGCCATTGCTTACAGGCGACCCCGAACTCGGCAAAAAAGTTTTTGTGAGTGCAGCGTGTATCTCGTGTCATGCGGTTCAAGGTATAGAAAGTCCGGCAGCGGGTGAAACAACGACCGACTTTGAAGTTGTCACTGCCCCGGATCTCTCCGAAATTGCTGCTTTTAACGATATGCGGTATCTTGAGGAGTCAGTCTTACTGCCAGCCGCACAAATTGTGAGTGGTTACGGTGCGGTCACCGTCCGCGCCAACGGAATAACCTACCAAGGCACGCTCGTCTCGCAAGATACCGAACAGATCGTCGTTCGAACGAAAACTGCCGATGGCGTGGAAGAAGAACACACGATTTTACTGAGCGATCTTGATGAGGAGCCAATTGAAGAACTCAGCAATCTACAAGCGAAAGGGTATTTGACCTTGACGCTAACACCCGCGGATGCGGAGGCGCCGGTAACGGGGGAAATCGTTTCTGAAACTGACGAGACGGTGACCCTTAAAGTAAACGGCGAAGATAAAACGTTTTCTAAAACGGATGTCAAAAGTATGATGACCGTTGTCACTTTTGATGGTGACGAAATTGTTGGTGAGCACGTTTCTGGCACAATGGACGATGACGAAATCGTCCTAATCGTTGATGGAAGTGAAGAGATATTCGATACGTTTGATCTTGAGGAAGTTACCTTTACCCGCGCCTCTGGGAAAAAATTACTGATTACTTCACCGATGCCTGAGAACTTCCCGCTCCTGCTATCTGTATCGGATATGACCAATTTGCTCTCTTTCTTAAGCACACTCACTGGTGCCACAGCGGAAGAAGCACCAGC
>VXZL01000336.1 GCA_009845505.1 Candidatus Poribacteria bacterium
ACAATATCGTGTGTAAACATACTCCCAACAGCAAGCGACTGCGAATCCAGTGAGGACATAATTGCGGCGAAAACGCCTGCCCCTAAAAACCCAGCTAAGATTCCAGGTGCGTGTATACCAATCATCTGAATTAGCACGTTGTTTGCCTGCGAACCTTGTAAATCCGGAACATCAACATTCCCTAATATGCCGAGTAGCACACTCGGGATCCAAACAATAGCAATACACACAGGATACAAGATAATCGCATAGCGGAACGTTCCAACCTCCTTCGCTGTCAGGAAATGTGAAAAGATATGCGGAAACATACCTACACACAGCGGCATACAGATATAAGTCAAGAGTTCCAAGGGTTTAATATGTTCTGCTTGCATGAGCAAACCTGCGTCCACTTTAGAAATAGCACTTGAAAACCCGCCCATCCGATTCACAATGATAAAGAAGGTAATGCCGCCGAGGACCATGAAAACAAGCGTTTGAAAAGTGTTCACCCAAGCAGTGCCTCGCATGCCGCTGTAGGTAACATAACTGAGGACAACAAGACTAATGAGTAAGCCACCGACCCACTGCGGAATTTTACCATCTGTCAGTGTCGCTAACGTTCCACCACCCCCCATGACTCCGATGAGCAGATACGGAATAAGCAGTAACACAAGCACGATGAAAAGCAGGAGTCCTAAGCCTCCAGATTCCCACCTGTCCCGGAAGTACTGCGCCTGTGTCACATAGCCAAACCGCTTTCCCAGTCGCCAGAGACGCGTCCCAATAAAGAGGAATACACACGGAGCGACTATTGCGGTAGACGAAGCCATCAGTGCAAAAACGCCGATCCCCCTGTGATAGGCTTCACCCGATGCCCCGAGGATCGAGAACGCCGTCATATTCGTGCCGAAAAGGGTCATCAACAGGACAAACCAATTGATTGTCCGACTCGCGACAAAGTAGTCTTCCCCCGTATTGCGAAAAAGTTTATGGCTCAGCGCACCGAGAACAAGTACCACAAGAAGGTAAATAAAGATAACAGCAATGCTCATCGCTCGCTCCAATCTCCATTACCTTTGACGAAGATAGCCATGAGTAGGGTTACCACGAGGCAGAACCCGATATGATACAGCAGCCCAATTGGCAGTCCTAAAACGAGTTGCGGCGTTTTCCAGAACCAGAAATCGTTATGAAGAAAAAATAATAAGGCAATCAAGCAGTAAAACAACCATTTAGTTCGATGTTTCATGGCGTATCTCCTTCCTCTGCCAATTATAGTAGAAAACAGCAGCACTTGCAACAACTACTATGCCGTGAATCCAAGCGAATTGGATACTTATAGGTGCAAAAAAGAGAATTGCTGCAGCGATAAATAGTATACCACGCCCGGATAGTGACAATCTACTAAACAGGTAGCCAGCGATGGCTGCTGCAAGGATAACCGTCCCTACGAACGTTAGAGAAAACGTCCCTAAAACTGTCCACACTTCTGGAGCCCCACCGTCGGGATGTAGCCAGAGCAGTGCCGGTCGCAGCACGAAGGCATAAGGCAAGGCAAAACCGACAAGGGCAAACCTAAACGCTGTGAACGCGGTTGCCATTACTCCAGAACCGGCGATTGCAGACGCAGCATACGCCGCCAAGGCAACCGGCGGGGTCACCATCGACATCATCCCGAAATAGAAGATAAAAAAGTGCGCCGCAAGTGGAACAACCCCTAAATCCAGAAGTACAGGCCCCACTAAAATAGCCATCAGCAAATAACAGACCGATGAAGGCAACCCCATGCCGAGAATAATTGTCGAAATCATCAGAAAGAAGAGTGCCAACATCAGATTCGTCGCTGCAAGGGGTAAGAGCGTTGACGGCAACTTGCCACCGATGCCGGTTAACGTCACCACGCCTAAAATGATACCGACACACGCAGCGGCAGCAATCAACGACACACCACTCTGTGCTGCTCGCTTACAAGGCGAAACCAAAAAGTCTACTGCCTTCGGTAAATCCGAGATTCCGATACGAGTCTGCGCTGTAGAATCTCGTTTAGCGATCCTCTGTCCCAAGAAATTCAGCAGACTTATAGCAACGACGACCAGCAAACTCCAGCTCACTGCGCGAAACGCCGTGGCACCCATCAATAGGAACCCAATCAGCGTAACGAAAGCAGCAAGGAAAATGCCACCTTGCACGGTCACAATCTTTCGGCGTTCTGTCTCTTGCTCGCCGCTATTTACCTCGTCCGGTTCGGAGCCCCAAGCCTCTTCCACAGTGTGTCTGCTATTCTTTGCAGCGAAGTGTACCATACACAGCATTCCTGTATAGTAGAGGATTGCCGGTAGCAGCGCTGCCTTGATAATCTCTAAATAGGTAACAGCAGGTTCCACGATTTCCAGCATCATATACGCCGCTGCACCCATGATAGGTGGGACCAATGCGCCACCGGAACTCGCCGCGGCTTCAATCCCCCCTGCCATTGCCGGTTGAAATCCAGAGCGCGTCATCAATGGAATTGTAAACGTGCCGGTCGTTGCTGTATTCGCGACAGCGGAACCCGATAGCGAACCCATCATACCGCTACTCAGCACGGCGACCTTCGCAGGTGCTCCCACACTTGAACCAAAGACACGCCTCGCCAAATTCAGAACATAACCGGTCGCTCCTGTGCGTTCCAACAACGTGCCAAATAACACAAAAAGGAACACATACGTAAACATCACCCGAAGTGCGATGCCAAACGCGCCTTGACTGTGTAAAAATGTTTGGCTAATGATACGTTGAACAGAATACCCACGATGTGGGAACAGCCAATCCGGCATAAACTGCCCAAAACCGGCATAGAGCAGAAATGTGAGAGAGAGTAGCGGAAGCGTCATACCGATAGAACGGCGCGTGGCTTCTAAGATTAAGACGAGCCCGACTCCACCGATGATGTAATCGAGTTGTAACTCCGCCCCTGCGCGTTCACCGAGCGGTTTACTATCTAACCAGAACCCCTGAAAAACCGGCTCTGTCTGAATCACAACGTAGCCGAAGCAGACAATTATGCCTCCAATCAGCACGACATCAAGCAGTCGGAAAACGCGGCGGTTAGCAAGCCGCTGATGAATGGGGTAATTTAAAAATACCACTATCAACCCGAACATCGCGAAGAGTGCCAACTCGGTTTGTGGTGCGAGCTGCGGATAGTTGACCTCGGCTAAGATAAAGAGGCATAGCAGCACAGAAACTGATAGAAAGATTTTACCTTTCAAATTTTTTCCAATAGATTGAGCGAGTTTGTTCTTTTAGCCGTTGGCGTGATTCAAACCTCGCCCATTTTCAAAGTGTGAACTGGTAAGGTGAAAAAAAAGAACTTCAGATTTCTTTAAGTTTAGCAGGAAATGGGGGTGAAATCAAGGGAAAATAGGATAGCAAAACACCGCTCAATCCTTAGATTAGGAGAAATATCCAGTCGCGATAGTTTATTTATCTGGTGCTGTTGTGAGATATTTCGGATTCGGCTGGATCTCTGGGGGATAGTGAATCTGCCACACTTTAAC
>VXZL01000073.1 GCA_009845505.1 Candidatus Poribacteria bacterium
GAGAGCGCTTGCATGGCATGCAAGAGGTCACCAGTTCAAGTCTGGTATCCTCCACCTTTTTTATTGCGTCTCTTGCTCCAGAGAGGGGGCAGCCTTCTCGTCTGTTTTCTGACCGCTTTGCGATCTCGTCGTTTTCCGCGGGATACCGTTATCCAGGACCCCTAAGACCGTCAGATGGAGTTGTGCCCGAGTAGGCAACGTCTGAATCAGTCCTTCCTCAGTTTCGTCAATCCGCTTTTGCATCTCCTTACGTTTTACGCGGAACTCATCCAACTTTTCTTGAATTTCCACATCTGCGGCAAGCGAATCCCTTACAAGCCGATTCAACGTCTTCAAATCAGCGACTGCCTGAATCTGTTTCTGGCGTTTGAGTTCCCAGAGTGCTTCGATTTGGGTTTTCTGCGCTTCTGACACGCCGAGATCAGCCAAGGTGACACCTTTCTGGTTTTCGTTGTTATTGTTTTGTGCCCACGCGATAACACTGAAAAGCGCGACACACACCAGGATCCCAAAGAGACCTTTCCACCAAGGAGATCTGTGTTGCCTTTGTATCTGCTCAACATCTTGCATAATTTGTACCTCCACCTCCGGTAGCGGGTTTCAGACGTTCTCATACTTAATAGTAACACGGAGTATAGCGGATGTCAAGGGTAAACGGAGCGAAGCCCAGAAATACCCTTGACAAAAAATACCCTGTCTATTACAATTACTTTAGAGTAATATCACATCTCAGACTGCATAAGGTTATGCAAAGAGGGATTAGCGTGCAAAGGAGAGTTGAATGCTTTATAAGGGCTTACAACTTGATCGATTTCAAGAAGAAGCGATCGAGGCAATTGACCGCGATGCTTCAGTCATTGTCACCGCTCCGACAGGTGCGGGCAAAACTGTCATCGCTGAATATGCTGTCGAAAAGTGCATCGAAGAAAACCGCCGCGTTATCTACACCGCCCCAATCAAAGCCCTCAGTAATCAGAAATATCGGGATTTTTACGCTGAATACGGAGACAAAATCGGTATTGTTACCGGCGATGTGGTCCTAAATCCTTATGCGCAAGTGCTATTGATGACCACTGAGATTTTCCGAAATACTATTTTTGATGATATTGAACGCTTACAAGATGTTTCTTACGTCATCTTCGACGAAATCCACTATATTAACGATACTGAACGTGGTACCGTCTGGGAAGAGAGTCTCATCTTTGCACCCCAACATATCAAGTTTGTCTGTCTGAGTGCTACAATTCCAAACATTGACTCTTTCACAGAGTGGATGCAGAGCGTGCGGGATATAGATATTGAAATGGTCGAGGAATTGAACCGTCCCGTGCCTTTAGAGCATCATCTCTATTTTCAAGATTACGGTATCGGGAATCTAAAGCATATTCCGCACATCCGTAGCATGGCACAACGTAAGGCACGTAAACGAAAATACGACGCTGATGATGAGCCCACACCCGCTCTGCCGTCTGACTTTATAGAAACAAGACTTATCCCACATCTGCGCCGTGAAAAGCAATTACCGTGTCTCTATTTCTGTTTTAGTCGGAAGGGTTGTGAGGAAAACGCCAACGCACTTGTCTATGGATCGCACCTGCAGCTACTCAATAAAAGACAGCAAACCCAGATTTTGGAACAATTTGATGCACTCTGCGTCCAATTTGACATTGTAGACGAAAAGAAAATTAATGATTTTCGCAGGTTGATTAGTCGCGGTATCGCCTATCACCATGCAGGTATGTTACCGACACTCAAAGAGGTCGTAGAGAGGTTGTTTACGTCTGGGCTGATCCAACTCCTTTTTACCACTGAAACGTTCGCTGTCGGTATTAATATGCCAGCCTGCACTGTGGTCTTTGATAGTCTTGAAAAATATGATGGGATCGGGTTCCGTCATCTCAAGGCGCGTGAATATCACCAAATGGCGGGGCGCGCTGGAAGACGTGGTATTGATACCATCGGTTATGTCTATTCCCAAATTATACCTGCTTATGCTGATTCAAAAGAGATTCGAGACGTTATTGCTAATAAAATAGAACCTATTGAGAGCCAGTTTAATCTCTCCTATTCCAGTATTCTTAATCTGTATCAGAAGTATGGAGATGACATTTACGATGTTTACACCATGAGTTTGAGCAACCATCAAAACTACGTTCGCGTCGCTGAACTCAACGCACAGATTAAGGCTAACACTCAGAAACTCCAAACACTGCCTGAACCTGAGTGCATCCATGAAGGAATTGACGGCAGCACACAGATTGAACACTACAATCGCCTGAACCGAGAGCGGGAAAAAAATCTCCAGCGTTTATATGCTGAGAGATCGCAAATCAAATCCCAAACTCGAGGGAAAAAACGAAAAAAAGAGCGAGTTAAAAGATTAAACGTTGTTCAACGCAAGATACAGCGTTTTCAGACAAAAAGTGAACGCAGTCTTTGTGACGAATGTCAGCATTTGAGCACATGCAGCGGAAGGGACAAAGCCATCCGTCGGGAAGAAAACCGGATCCAAAAACTCAAAAAGCGGACAACACGTATTGAGAACAGCCCCAGAGAGCAAATCGCAGCACGCCTAAGGGTGCTTGAAGAACTCGGCTACGTTGAAGCGCAGACGCTTCTCCCGCGCGGAAGGACCGCTGCACATATCTACGGATATGAACTCCAATTGACCCAATTGCTCTTTGGCGGGTTTTTTGAAAGACTCACAGAAGATGAGATTAACTGTCTCATGGTCGCGATTATTTCTGAACCCCGTAAGGATGGATATTTTAAACCTCTCAAAGACGAACGCTTGTTGGAAATACTCTATACAGTCAGTAACGAGATTTCACTTATCCAGTATTTAGAGGTTGAGCACGAGGTTACGGAAACCACACCCTTTTTGGAACTTCGGCTTTGCACTGCGATGCTCGCTTGGAGCCGCGGTTGTGACTTTGACAAACTTGAAAGATATGCGCGGGTCGATCCCGGTGATTTTGTCCGAACTTTTCGACTTGTTATTGATCAACTCCGCCAAATTCGTCGCGCCATGAGTCAACACACCGCCCTCGTTGAGAAACTCAATCGGTGTATCGAAAAAATCAATAGAGATGTCGTTGATGCAGAACGGCAATTGCGGATTGGACAGGAGAACCTTGATGACGCAGCCAGAAAGGACGTTGTGGCTACTGAGATACCACTGCCGACGAACGCTGAGCACACAGACGGTGTTGTAATTGAGAATGAAACGCCACGTTCCTAAGGAAGGGCATTTCAACGCCAACGCTCGAAAGAAAGTCGTTGTAATGAGAAATTAATTGTATTACAATAATTAGGACTTAGTCACCGCGCGGTGAGTTGTTCCCAAAAAACCCTCTTAACTTATATCTTATAACTAAGAACCAATTACAAAGGAGACGGTCTATGGCAAATCAAGATTTCAACTTAATCGGAGCTATTAAAGTACGATCGGCTGCAGAGAATGATGCAGTGAATTTGCACGCATATTGTTTTCCTGAAAAAACCATAGA
>VXZL01000514.1 GCA_009845505.1 Candidatus Poribacteria bacterium
TTTTAGTTGTCTGTGAAGGTAGGAAGATGGCAGACACATCGTGCAATATGCTTTGCAGTGCTCCGTGAATGGTTTCAAATAGACTATCATATAAACGGGCAAAAATGCAAGGGTCAAGCAATAAACATACGCACAACCTAAAAGGTTATGCTACAACAATAACCTACGCAAATAACCCTGCGTCGGGTTGACCGCGATACAGGACGACACTATACTGTAGTTTTAAGGTTTCATCCGAGGCGAGGTGAAGCGGTTCGTAGTAAACGAGCGAAGGGTGGATTAAGCAGTAGTTCTCACGGTTGCGGACCCACCACGTCGTTGGATAACGTGGATTATCGGGATGATCGACGATGGCAACGCCGTAGGTTTCGTTGTCACTGGGATGTTGGGAAGTGAAACTGCACCAACGGCTCTGTTTGCCGAAGATGTCCATCGGTTCGGTACGCCCATCGGCATCCAACAATTTACCGGGTGTGATGATATTATCGAATCGGATTGCCATGCCGCTGTAGAATCTGCCGTCTGCACCGGGTTCACCGCGTCGTAAATCTAAGACGACTTCACGTTGGTTCGGTTGAAGCGTTAAGGACACAGATATCCGCATTGTATCTGCTGTTGGTGGATAGACGGTTATCTGTCGCCGCTCTGTTAGATGTGTTGTGCCTTGCCAATCTATCCATGCGTTTTCTGTTGTTAGACTCGCGCTCTCGGCATCCGCGCTCTGTGCAACAATCCGCTGATGGACGATTTTGCCGAATCCAGTTGGATCGCTATCGGGTCCCGGTTGTTCCCAAAAATTGACTTCGTTCACCTTTTTCCACGCGACCCATAGCCCTTGGTGATGTACGTGGTCGCCGGGTTCGTTCATCGTGAGTGACGGCGCGCCGGGCAGATTTAACGGGTGGCAGAAGGGACGGTTGCCGTCTTCTGGGAAGTTATAACCGAGGACGTGTTGTCCGTCCCAAGCAACTGTTAAACTGTTTTGTGTGTGTGATAATGAAAACATATCTTTATCTCTAAGGTTAAGAAATCATAGGTCTTTCTCTATATGATAACCGTGTTCTGCGAGCGCGGTAGATACAGATGTCCAGATGGATCGTGCTTGTTCAACAGCCTCGGTCGCCTCTGCTTTGGTGGCTCCTTGTATGTCCTCTGGATAACGGGCTTCAACTGCCCATCGGGTCAAATCCGAGAGGTCTGGATGCGTGGTTTTGAGTTGCCAACTCTCAGGCAACAAATCCCGTAGAACATTCAAATTATGTGTTCTCCGAAAATCGATCTGTAAGAAAATTAATGCTGCTTTTAACGCCTTTTCAGCAGCTTGTTGCGCGTGCCAACAGGATTGGCGAGGCGGTACGTGTAATTGCCTTAAAAGGGTTTCAGCAGTTATCAAGTCTTCTTCTGCATGGCGGAGCCAGCGGGCGGTGTCTGCGAGTCTATCGGCTGTTTGCATAGAAGACTTTACCTCCGCGTTGGATACGCCGCAACACTGATCCGATCCGCGTGCGGCTGCATTCAAATTCTTCCATAGGATTTTACCCTCTTGTTGAGCATACCGCAGCACCGATCCGATCCGCGTGCGGCTGCGTGCCAACTCTTCGGGCGTTGACACAAGGATGTCCTTTGCCACAGGCACATCAGAGAGCGCGCGCCCAATGTCAATGGCGGTTTTCCGTTTATCCGTGAGTTCTGCGAAAACCACGAGGAGATCTATGTCGCTACCCCGATCTGCGTCGCCCCGTGCTTGTGAACCGAAGAGGATAATCTGGAGTGGGTCAAACTCACGTACAATGCGGTCTGTCATGATTGAGATAAAATCGCTATTCATTGCCCGCTCCTTTTATTTGCGTTTTTTGGAAAACACAAATCGGAAAATTTCCGGTTTTGTGATTGTCATTGAATAGGTTAACATCATCCAAAAAAGCGTTCATAATCATCATGGTGCCCTATCCAGAACCATGTTACCGTATCATCATTTAGGATGCCAACTGCCCGATAACCCTGAGTGATCCTTACAGACCAAATATTTTCTCTGTTATTAATACATTTGAAACGTAAAGATCTGTGAAAAGGGTTAGAAATCCATAAGCGATAAGCCTTCTTGGTTTGACTTCTGAGTGTTTCATCAAGAGTTTGATAAGCTCGCCAGAACGAAGGCAGTGTTACCGATTTCATAACCGATCCAAATCCATTGGTTCAGCTTTTCCTGCAGCAATTTCCTTTTTAGCACGGCGGGCAGCCTCAATAAGTTGGTCTTGCGTATTGTTGAAGGAAATTTCCCAATGAAGTTCGTCCTGCAACTCCGCAATATACTCACGCAAATGTTCTACAACCTGATCTTGTAACGTTTCAGGTAGTGCCTCCATCATCTGGGTAATCGTGGTAACAGCGTTAGAAGCCATCTTTAGATCCTCCAAATCTTAGTTGAGGTATGGGTTGACGACCTCACGTTCCAGTGCCAAGCCTTCCCATTCATCGTCACCAGGTCCGTCGTAGATTAAGGTATGCGGTCCGGCAAAACCGGCTTTCTGGGTGAGTTCGAGGCATTGCACGTAATCTTCCTTGTCCATCTCTCGTGGTGCTGCGAAATGTGCTTTCGTGTGACACGATTCTGCCCGCGGCGCGATTGCAGCGAGGTTTTCGTATTTTGTATCACCGCGCCAGTTACCAAAGTCGAGACAGAGTCCCACTTTGTTGTCTAACCCGCCTAAAATGGTGTTAACATTTTCAGGCGTCGAGAAAATAGAGAACCAGTTTTCGCTCATCAATCGGATGCCTGCGGTGTCAGCGCGTTTGGAGAGGTCCGTGAGGACACGACGGCTCTGCGCAAGTGTCTCCTCAGAGGGTTCTGCTTTTCCGCCGATGACACGTGCACAGCTTGCACCGAGTTCACCGGCAATGTCAATCCATTTTTCAATCCATGCTATATCACGTTCCGCCTCCGATGCATGGGTGATGTCCCCATCGTCAATTAGCACCGAGAAGAGTTCTACGTCCGCATCTGCAAGTGCGGTGCGGAGTTCGGAGAGGTAAGACTTCTCAACAGATGGCAAATGGAAGTGACAAATTTCTAAGGTGCGAATGCCGAATTCGGCAATGCGTGCGGGGAGTTCAAGAAGCGAAACCGGTCCCTTATTATGGGTTTCGACTGGGATTTGCATATCGTGCGCGGGTCCGGTGAATCCGGGTTTTCCGAGTTGTCGATGCAAACTCCATGTTGAGACTGAGAGTCGAGGTGCTGACATAATTTAAATCCTCCAAGATCTGCGACTAATCAAATCTGATGTTCACCTAACAACAATTTGAAATAGGTATCTAATTCAGACGCTACCTGTTGCTTCTCTATCGGTTTTATCTGAAAATGCTTCTTCAGAAAAGCGTGATGTCTGACAGTATCACTAATAAAATAAGACTTATATTGTCTGAATAGGTCGTTATCTATAAGCACATCACAATTCCCGAAATAGAAAGGGAGTCTATGCAGATTCCGTTTGAACACATCTACAT